>NZ_JBHTMU010000008.1:0-116429 GCF_042679605.1 Litorisediminicola beolgyonensis | reverse complement strand
CCGGTGTCCCGGTGTCCCGGTGTCCCGGTGTCCCGGTGTCCCGGTGTCCCGGTGTCCCGGTGTCCCGGTGTCCCGGTTCGGGCGTGGTGCGAAAAAAATTGCCCATGGGCAACTAGTTACCAGAGGCTTGCGCACGCTCTGCCAGGACAATCGTAACCTGGGTGGCGGTCCGGGCAGCCGATGGGCGCGCCTGGTCTGCAGGGGGCGGCGTCAGTCGTCGCGCTGGTAGACGCCCTCGGGCAGCTGGATCGCGGCGGCGAGATCGCGCATCTGGCTGATCGACAGGGTGATCTTGTTCACCCGGTCGGTGCGGGGGTCGTATTGCTCGACCGTGATGCATTCCTCGAAGGTGTTGACGATCACGTCCTCCTGCAGAGGCGTCTCGCCCTCGTCGACGAGGATCACCACGGTGGAGTCGAACTCGTGCTCGATGCTGAACATGGGGACGAGTCTAGCCGCGCCGCGTGAGCTTGCCCAGCCTTTCGCGTCGCCGGTGCAGCGCAAAAAGCGCCGGAGCGGCGACGTGATCATAAAGGAGCCGCGCGAGCGGGGCGATGAGCGGCAACCGGACGACGCGCGCGAGCCAGCGGAAGCCGGGCATCCTCTCCCAGATCGCGGCGAAGGCGTCGACGCCGTCCAGTCGCTGGCCGTCTTTCATCACGTGGAGCCGCCGCGCCGCGTCGCGCTCGCTCAGGCCGTAGCGTTCGAGATCGCCTTCGGAGAGGCCCTCATAGGCGATGTCGAGATCGTGACGCGCCGTCAGCCGCTTGTACTGCGCGACCTCGCGGGCGCAGATCGGGCAGGTATCGTTGTAAATCACGGTCAAAGGCGCGTTCATGGCCCACATCTAGGCTCCGGCGATCCCTTGCCCAGAGCGTCGCCCGGGCTGGCAAATCGTCGCGGCTGCGCTCTATGTTCAAATGTGACCCCAAGACTCGGATCGGAGCGCGCCCCCATGTCGCCCAGACGCCTATTCCTTCTGTTGCCCCTGCTCGCGGCGCTCGCGTCCTGCGGGCCGGTCGTGGTCGAAACGCGGCAGACCCCCGTTCCCGCGCCCGCCCCGGCTCCGGCCCCGGAGCGCCCGCCGCAGATCTCGCCCAAGGCCGAGCGCCGGGCCGAGGCGGCGGCGCGCATGTTCGTGGAGGTGATCGAGCGGGTCGAGCCGGTGGCCGAGCAGCAATGCCGGCAGGTCGGACGGGCGGCCAATTGCAATTTCCTGATTGCCGTCGACGACCGTCCCGGACAGGCGCCGAACGCGTTCCAGACCCTCGATGCGGCGGGGCGTCCGGTTCTGGCCTTCAACCTCGCGCTGATCATGTCGGTCGACAATGCCGACGAGCTGGCCTTCGTGATGGGGCACGAGGCCTCGCATCATATCCTCGGCCATCTCCAGCGCGCGCAGCAGAACGCGCAAGTGGGCGCTGTGATCGCCACCGGTCTGGCCTCGGTCGCGGGCGTGGGCGACGAGGTGGTGCGCTCGGCGCAGCAATATGGCGCGGCGCTGGGCGCGCGCAGCTATTCCAAGGATTTCGAGCTCGAAGCCGACCAGATGGGCACGATCGTGACCTATCGCGCCGGGTACAACCCGGCGCGCGGCGCGGAGTTCTTCAACCGCATTCCCGACCCGGGCAACCGATTCCTGGGCACCCACCCGCCGAACTCGGCCCGCGTCGATATCGTGCGCCGCACATATCGCGAGATCTCCGGCGGCTCCTGATCCTTGATCCAGGTCAAGGCGCGGGGTCCCCGCCCGTGCAAGCCTCTGCTTCAACTCATCGAAGCGGAGGCAAGGATGGTGTCGCGGACGGTTCTGAAACAGCACGCTTACCTGGTCGATCGGATGGCGGGTGCGCTGGAGATCGATCTCGAGGAAGAGGCGATGCGCGGCTCGGTCAGCATCGGCGAGATCGAGGACGCGGTTCTGGCCTGCACCGGGTGCGCCTGTCCCGGCGCCTGTGCCGCCTGGCTGGACGAGAGCGACTCGCCCCGGGCCGCGCCTCCGGACTTCTGCAGAAATGGTTCCTTGTTCGGCCGGTTGGGGAAGGCCACCGGCTGAGCGTCCCGGGATCCGGCGCGCCGCACACCCGGCCGGATCCCGGGAACTCGATCAGAGACCCTGTCCAGCCCTATTCCGGGCGGGCGGCGGGGGCGCGTTCCGGACACTGGCGGCGCGTCCCCATTCGTCTTTCGAGATCTGGACTGGCGAATTCCGAAACAGCATTCGGTTCCGGAGACCGGCGCAGATATCTGCGCTAAGTCTTGGGCACGGACGGCCGAAGCTGCGCCCCGCGGGGCGCAGGCGGTGTCTCAGCGGGACCGGAGGCCCTTGGCGGAGGCCTTGATCGCCGCGTACTGACCCGACGGACGGAACCGCCAGAGGTAATCGGGGAGCACCGCCTCGAGCGAGGTGGGCGCGAAGCCCAGGTCGTCGAAGCCCTTGTGTTCCCCCGAGACGACATTGTCGTGGCGCAGGTTCGCGACCTGGTCGGAGGTGATCTGCGCCCGGATCAGGCCGAAGCTCATGGTCTGCACGAGATCGAAGACCTTGCCCATCAGCTTGGCGATCGGGAAGGGGATGTTGACCACGAGGCGGCGGCGCTCGATCACGTCGAGCATCTGCCCCATCAGCTCGCGGAAGGTCGAGACATCCGGGCCGCCAAGCTCGTAGATGCCCGACGCCGCCTCGCCCTTGACCGCCATCTGGGCCGCGCGCGCCACATCGTCGACATAGACCGGCTGGAAGCGGGTGTCGGCGCCGACCACCGGCAGGATAGGGCCGAGCCGGGTCATCGCGGCGAAGCGATTGAAGAACTCGTCCTCGGACCCGAAGATGATCGACGGGCGCAGGATCACGGCCTCGGGGAAATGCTCGAGCACGGCAGCCTCGCCGCGCGCCTTGGTGCTTGCGTACTCGCTGTCGGCCTCGGCATCCGCGCCGATGGCCGAGATCTGCACGAGCCGCTTGGTGCCCATCTCGGCGGCGATCCGGGCGACGCGGGCGGCGCCGTCGGCCTGGGTCGCCTCGAAGGTGTTCTTGCCGGTCTCGGACAGAACGCCCACGCAGTTCACCACCGCTTCGGCTCCGACCAGAACGTCCCGCACCGAGCCGTCGTCGCGGATGTTGCAGAAGACCGGCTCGACCTGCCCGACGACACCGTAGGGCCGGACGAAGATCGCGTCGTTCGGCCGCCGAACCGCGACCCGCACCCGCCAGCCGTCCTGCGCCATACGCCGGGCGATGTAACGGCCGACAAAGCCGGAACCGCCGATGATGGTGACAAGCTTGGACATGATGCGTCTCCCCGCAAGGCTCGGAGTGGTCTTCACGGTGTCTAAACCCGCCGCCTCCCAGCGGCAAGCCGCGCGCTGAGCTTGGGGCCCGTGAATCGTTGTATCTTGCTCCCAGATCGGGCGTTGACAGCCTTTCTGGAGGCGGATAAATGCCCCGCTACGACACCTGCCCAGGTGGCGGAATGGTAGACGCGCTGGCTTCAGGTGCCAGTGGCCGCAAGGCCGTGGAGGTTCGAGTCCTCTCCTGGGCACCACTTTCCCCCCGAAATTCGAGAATGCAGGGATCGGTTCATGGTCCGCGCCGCTTGGTCGAAACGCGCTTAGCTGGCGTCTTCAGCCTTTGGCGTCGCTCTGCGGTGCTGGAGGGGCGAGTCAGTTCGGGCAGGTGTTGGCGGGAAGGGCGGCGCAGTGCCGTCGCTGGGACGAGAAACTTAGGCGGACCAGCCTCCGAGCCAAGATGGACGGCGGGGGAGCCTCCGCTTTCAACGCGCAGTCGCGGGAGATGCTCCGCGGCGGATCGGGGTGTTAGGCGAGGCGAAAGCGGACGCCGCTTTGCGGCATCCGCTTTTGGTCTCGGGCGACCGCGAGAAGATCCGGGCGTGGCTACCGGGCGCCCTTGATCAGTGTCTTGCGCATGGAGAGGGGCTCCGTGCCGAAGCGGTCGGCCAGGAGGCCCACGACGCCGCGGGGGGCGTAGAGGGCGAAGAGGATGGCGACCACTCTGACACCGGCCAGGTACCAGGCCCCGAAATCCCCGAAAAGTTCCTGCAGCGCGAAGAGCACCAGCGCGCCGATGATCGGTCCGGCAAAGCTGCCGAGGCCTCCGACCAGCACCATAAACAGCATGAAGACCGACCAGTTGATCCCGAAGGCCGTGCGCGGCTGGTAGGTGATCGCCGAGGCCAGCCAGAGGCTTCCGGCGACCGCGCAGCCGACGGCCGAGATCAGGAAGATCACCCGCTTCACGCGCATCGTGTCGACGCCGATGGACGCGGCGGCCTCCTCGTCGTCGCGGATCGCCTGGCTTTCGCCGCCGAGCCGCCCGCGCAGGAGCCTGTGGCTGACCACGAGGCCCAGGGCCGCCGCGATCACCGCCGCAAGGAAGATCGCGGTGCGGCGCAGTTCCGCGTCCATCGCGTTCAGCGTGACGAGCGAGCGGCCGGTCTCGCCCTGCACCAGCGGGTCGAACATCACGACGGAGCGGACGGTCTCGGCGATCACCCACATGGCGACGGCGAACTCGGCCGCGCGGAGGCGCAGCACGATCCAGGACAGGGGCCAGGCGACCAGGAGCACCGCGACCGCGCCCAGAAGCAGCGCCGCAAATGGCGGCAGCCCGGTTTCCACGAGGCGCAGCACGAAATAGCCGCTGAGCCCGATGAAGGTCTGATGGCCGACCGAGACCAGCCCCGCGAAACCGGCGAGCAGGTTCCACGACACCGCCAGAAGGACGTAGATCATCAGGAGCGTCAGCTTGTCGACGATCAGGGCCGAGCCGAACAGCGGCGTGGCGAGCAGCAGTGCCAGCACGCAGGCGCCGCCCGCGATCAGGCCGCCATCCAGTCGCGTGACGCCGCCGAGACGATGCGCTCCGGTCATGCCGGTTTTCCTTTCATGTCACGCGCGGATCTAGTCCGACGCCAGCCCCGAAGACTGGCCCGCCAGCCGCCATGTTCCGCCGAGCTGGTCCGCATCAGCCGCACCATGAGCACCACCAGGAACACGAGATGCCCGGTCAGGAGCGAGGCCTGGTTGGACACCAGCCCTCCGAGCGACTGGCTGATCCCGAGGATGATGCCGCCGATCAGCGTGCCCCAGATCGACCCGAGCCCGCCGATCACCACCGCTTCGAAGGCGAAGATCAGCTGCGCCGGACCGGCATAGGGCGTGATCTGGCCGCGCATCGCGAGGAAGACGCCCGCCAGCGCCGCAAGACTGACCGCGATGGCCGAGGCCGCCCGCTGCGCACGTCGCGCGTCGACGCCGCAGAGCTCTGCCGCCTCGGGGTCGGTCGCCGTGGCCTTGATCGCGCGGCCGAGCTTGCTCGAGCGCAGCATCAGGTGGAGCGCGCCGATGACCAGCACCGCGCAGACGCAGATCAGCACGGGCAACTGGCCGACGAGAAGGCCGCCGGGCACGCTCCAGCTGGCCCAGGAGAGCTGGCCGATATCGGCGCCGAGGGATCGCGTGTTCGAGCCCCAGATGCCGAACATCCCGTTCTGGAGCGCCGCGCCGAGGCCGATGGTCACGAGGATCGGCAGGAGGAATCCTCCGCGCATCGCACGCTCGAAGAGCACCGCGTGCATCACCCAGCCCAGGACCGCCATCACCGGCAGCATGATCGCGATGGAGAGGATCACCGGCAGGCCCAAGGCTTGGGTCAACGTCACGACGAGGAACGCGCCGAGCACGGCCATGTCGCCATGCGCGAGGTTGATGAAGCGCACCACCCCGACCATGAAGGACAGCCCGACCGCGATGATCGCGTAATAGCCGCCGAGGAGCACCCCCTGCACGAGCGCCTGAAGGATCGCGTCAGCCATGGGCCGTCTCCTTGTCGTGAATGCCGAAATAGGCGTCGGTGATCTGCGCGCGGGAGAACGCGTCCGGCGCGCCCTGCAACTCCGTCCGGCCCTCGGCCATGCAGAGGATGGTGTCGGCGAAGTCGAGCGCGCGGTTCAGGTCCTGCTCGACGACGATCATGGCGATGTCGCCCTCGGCCTTGAGCGCGGCCAGCGAGTGGTAGACCCCCTCGACCGCCGCGGGCGAGAGGCCCAGCGACACCTCGTCGAGAAGCAGCACATCGGGATTCGACAGGAGCGCGCGGCCGATGGCCACGGCCTGTCGCTGTCCGCCAGACAGGTTTCCGGCGGCGAGATCGATGATCGGGCGCAGCTGCGGAAAGGTGTCCAGCACGCGCGGCAGATCCCACGGACCCGGGCGCGCGTTCTCCGACGCGATCAGGAGGTTCTCGCGGACGGACAGGTCGTAGAAGAGCCGCCGTCCCTCGGGCGACATGGCGATCCCGCGCCGCGTGCGCTCGAAGGCATGGAGACCGGTGATATCGGTCCCGTCCAGAAGTATGCGCCCGTCTGTGTTGCGATGCACCCCGGCGAGCGCGCGCATGAAGGTGGTTTTGCCCGCGCCATTGGCGCCGATGATGCAGAGGACCTCACCCCGGTTCAGCGTGATCGACAGGCCCTGGACCGCGGTCAGGAGGCCGTGGCGGCAGGTGAGGTCTTCGACGGCAAAGAGAGTCATTCCGCGTCCGCTCCGAAATAGGCGCTGCGCACCGCGGGGTCGGCCATGACCTCCTGCGGATCGCCCTCGGCCAGGACGCGGCCTTCGGCCATGCAGACGAGCCGGGTCACGACCTTGAGGAGCGCGTGAAGGATATGTTCGATCCAGACGATGGTCAGACCGGCCTCGCTGAGGCCCCGGATCAGGGCGATCAGCTTGACAAGCTCGGCTTCGGTGAGGCCGCCGCCGATCTCGTCAAGCAGGATCACCTGCGGTCGGGTGGCCAGAGCGCGGGCGACCTCGAGCCGCTTGAGATCGAGAAGGCCGACCGCGCCCGCGGGCGTGTTCGCCAGAGGCAGGAGACCGGTGCGCTCCAGAAGCTCCGCCGCCTGCTCGACGGCAACGGCGCCCTCGGCGCCGCCTCCGGCCCGGAGCGCGACCAGCACGTTTTCGAAAATCGTCATGCCCCGGAAGGGGCGCGGCACCTGGTAGGTGCGGGCGATGCCCATCATGTTGCGCTCCTGCGCCGACATGCCCGTGATCTCGGTGCCGCGGAATTGGATGCTCCCGGAATTGACCGGGAAGGTTCCGGCCAGCGCGCCGAAGAGGGTCGTCTTGCCTGCGCCGTTCGGGCCGACGACGCCGACGGCCTCTCCCTCGCTGGCCTGGAAGCTCACGGAATCGAGCGCCTTGAGGCTGCCATAGCGTTTCACGAGGTGGTCGGCCAAAAGCGCGGGTGGCGCATGAGGGATCGCCACCCGCGCGTCCTGACGGGGCGCGGAAACCGGATCGGCCGTCTGGATGCTGTCAATCGGTATCATCGTCATGGAAGGTGCGTTCCGTCAGCTGAAAAGGCAGGAGGAGGCCTTGGGAGGAGCATGTCCCCCTCCTGCACAGATCGGCTTATCCGCCGATCTTGTAGGGCTTGAGATCGGCCGAGATCGGCACGTCCGGCGCGAGCGCGTTGGCGGTGATCTCAAGGTCGAACTCGTAGGGACCCTCGGCCGCCTTGACCCACTGGCAGTTGACCAGCGGCGTGGTGGCGATGCCGGGCATCGGGCCGTTGGCGAAATCCACCGTGCCGACCGCGGTCTCGGTGGTCAGCGTGTCGAGCGCGACGGCGACGGCGGCCTTGTCCTTGGGATTGCCCGAGGCGGTCAGTGCGGCCAGCGTCACGTCCAGAAACGCGGCCTGCGCGCCGGCCTGCTGGGTCCATTGCTTGCCGATGGTCTCTTCGAACCCCGAGGCCAGCTCGGCGCTCTTCAGGCCGGTCGCCGGAGAGGTGGTCGGGAAATCGCGGTGCCAGTAGGCGCCTGTGCAGAGCCCGTAGCCGAGGCTGCCGAGCGCCTCCATCTCGGCGGCGAAGAGACCCGCCTTGGCCATCTGCATGATCTTGAGCTCTTGCGCGAGACCCAGCTGCGCGGCTTGCCGCCAGAACACCGGGAAATCCGGCGGGAATGGGAAGGTGTTGATGATGTCGACGTCGTTCTGCTTGAAGTAGTTGATCTGGTTCGAGAAATCCGCCGACATGTTCTCGTAGGGGCCCGCGTCGAAGATCTCGAAGCCCTGCGCCTCGAGCGCGGGGATCAGACCGGCGCGGATCGCGTTGCCGTCGGCGTCGTTCGGGACCAGCATCCCGACCTTGCGGTTGGTGTCGATCTTGCTCCAGCCATCGGCATAGAGCGGCGCGAAATCGCCCGCGCCGAAGCTGAAATGGTAGGTCCACTTGAAGGACTTCTCGCCGGGCTTGCCGCCGCGACCGAAATAGAAGGCCTCCCACGGCGCGATCGTGGTGATCGACGGCACGCCCGACGCCTCGCAGGCATCCGCGACCGGGTTGGTCGTCTCGGGGGTCGAGGACGAGATGATGATGTCCGGCGCCTGGCCGTTGATCAGGTTGCGCGTCTCCTGGCTGGCGCGGACTGGGTCGGACTGGGTGTCGACCATGACGATCTCGACCGCGTAGCTGCGGTCTCCGATCTGGAGGCCGCCCGCGTGCTTGGCGGTGACCGTCTCGGCGAGCCAGGCATCGGCCTCGCCGAAGATGCCGAGCGGTCCCGAGCGCGGACCGATCCAGCCGATGCGGATCGTCTCGTCGGTCGTGGCGCGGACGGTGGTGGATAGTGCCGGAGCAAGGGCCGCGGCCCCCGCGAGTGCGCCGAAGCGGCGCCGGTTCAGTCGATACGTCATGGTGTCCTCCCCTTCACGTGTTGTGACCGGCCCGCTGCATCCTGCGGCGGGCCGCATGGATCATTTCTTGCCGCCCAGCGGGAACGTGATGTTCAGCCGGAAGGTATCGGCGCCGACGGTGTTCTCGGCATGGGTGTTCCAGGTGTAATCGGCGTAGATCTCGGTGGGCCCAAAGCGCTTGGCCACGGCGACGCCGATGGCGGTCTCCTTCACGCGCCCGGCGGTGAAGCCGCCATAGGCGGTGCCGTTGTTCTTGTCGTCGGAGACCTGGTCGCGCCAGTAGCCGATCGCGCCGGCGCTCCAGCCGCTCTCACCGAAGCCGCGCATGGCGGTGAAATTGGCCAGCACCTCGTTGCCCGAGCGGTAGCCGGTGTCCTCGTTCTCGCCATGGATGAAGTAATTGACGTCGGCTGACAGGTTCCAACCGTCGCGCAGGTAGGAAAAGCCCGCGTTGAGCGCCAGGGCCGGTGCGCCGAGGCCGCCATTCGGCCCGGCGCCGGGGCCGGCCGGTTCGAACTCGCCCAGGGGCAGGCTGAAGCCCAGGCCCACGGTGGTGAAGACGCCCGGTGCGACCATCCAGTGGATGTTGAGCGGGCTGATCGTCAGGTCGGAGACGCTGGTGTTCTTGCCGACGCTGGTGCCGCCGACCGCGAAGTCGAGGTCCTGGAACGCCATGATCCCCATCGCGCGATAGGTGCCGCCGAGGATCTCGACGCCCGGTGTCCAGTGCAGCTGCACCGCGGTGACGTTCACGTCGAGCGACTGGCCTGTATCGGTGCCGGTGTCGTCATAGACCTTGCCGCGCACCAGAGCCGAGCGGCTGGAGAGATAGAAGCCCGGCACCGGGAAGTTGGCGCCGACGGGCACACCCATCGTCGCGCCCGACGGCATCACGGCGGGTGTGCCGGGTTCGCGCGCCAGGGCGGGCGTCGCCGCGAGAAGCGCCGCGGCAAAGAGCAGTGTTCGGTTCATGTCTGGTCCCTCGTTGTTATGGAATGTGCCGATCGTCCGGCGGTCATCCGATCCTGAGGATCGGCTTGATCGTGGTGCCCGCGTGGCTGTCGTGGATGGCGCGGTTGATCTCGGAGAAGGGGTAGAAGGTGACGAGCCGGTCGAAGGGGAAGCGCCCCGCGCGCCAGAGCTCGATCAGCTGCGGGATGAAGGTGTCGCCGTCGCTTTCGCCCTCGACGACGCCCATCAGGGTCTTGCCGGTCGACATGAAGTCGGTGTTGTCGACGATGATCTCCGAGCCCGGGGCCGGGGCGCCCAGCACCGCCGCCTTGCCGCGCGGTGCCAGCGCCTCGACCGCCTGGCGGATCACCGGGGTCAGTCCGGTGGTGTCGAGCGCGTAGGCCGCGCCGCCGCCGGTGATCTCCTTGATGCGCGCGACGATGTCCTCGTCGGCCGCGTTCAGCGTGTCGGTCGCTCCGAGCTCCCGCGCCAGGTCGAGGCGCGAGCCATGCATGTCGACGGCGATGATCTGGCTGGCCCCCTGGGCCGCCGCGGCCAGAATGGCCGAGAGACCCACCGACCCGGCGCCGAAACAGACGAAGCTCTTGCCCGCTTCGAGCTTCAGCGCGTTGATCACGGTGCCCGCGCCGGTCTGCACGCCGCAGGCCAAGGGGCCCATCAGCGCCAGCTCGTCGCCGGTGGCGTCGACCTTGACCACGTTGCGCTCGGTCGCCAGCGCATGGGTCGCCCAGGACGATTGCCCGAAGAAATTGCCATGCACCGGATCCGATCCGGCCTGCAGCGGCAGGCTGCCATCCGGCCGGGTGGCGAAGAAGTTCCGCGGGAAAAACTCGTAGCAATAGGACATCGCGTCGTCCCGGCAGGACGGGCAGGTGCCGCAGGTGTTGTAGGTCATCACCACACTGTCGCCGGGCTTGACCTTGGTGACCTTGGCGCCGACCGCCTCGACGATGCCCGCGCCTTCATGGCCGAGGACGACCGGCATGGGCGTCGGCAGATGGCCCGCGATCACCACGAGGTCGGTGTGGCAGACGCCGGTGGCCACGACCTTGACGAGGATCTCGTCGTCGCGCGGATCGTCGAGGGTCAGGTCTTCGATGCTGAGGTCGCCATCCTGTTTTCGGGCGACGGCGGCTTGGATGTTCAGGGGCATGGGGGCGTTCTCCGGCATGCAGGTTTCGGTCCCGCACCCGTGGCGGGTGCAGGCTGAACTGGGATCGGGCCGCGCGCCCTGTCGGAGCGCGCGGAGCCGATGGATCAGAACGGGTAGGGGGTCGCTTCGGGCTTGATCGTCACCCAGAGATACTGGGTGAACTCCTCCCAGATCGCGGGGCCGGAGATCCGGCTGCCATTCCCGGACCGGCCGCGCCCGCCAAAGGGCGCCAGCGGCGAGGCGGTGACGGTCTGGTCGTTGATATGCAGGTGACCGACCTTGAGCCGCATGCCGAGCGCCTTGGCGCCGGCGACGTCACGCCCGATGACCGAGCCGACGAGACCGAACTCGGTCCGGTTGGCCAATGCCACCGCGTCGTCGTCGTCCTCGTAGCTGGCGACCACGGCGACGGGGCCGAAGATCTCCTCGTCGAAGGCACGCATGCCGGGGCGGACGCCAGAGAGAACGGTCGCCGGGAACATCGTCCCGTTGGGTGCGCCGCCCGCATGGAGCACGGCGCCCTGCGCCACCGCGTCATCGACGATGGCCTTGATCCGGGTGGCCTCGGCCTCCACGATCAGCGGCCCCAGAGCGCATTGCTCTTTCGCCGGGTCGCCCACGGGAAGCGCCTGTGCCTTCGCGGCGAGCGCTTCCGCGAGTTGCGGGGCCAGCGCGGCCGGCGCGAGGATCAGACCTGTCGCCATGCAGATCTGGCCCTGGTGCAGCCACGCGCCCCAGGCGGCGTTCGAGGCCGCGACATCGATATCTGCATCGTCCATCACGATCAGGGCATTCTTGCCGCCGAGCTCGAGCTGGACCTTCTTGAGGTTCCGCCCGCAGGCCTCACCCACCCGCGCGCCGATCTCGGGCGAGTCGGTGAAGGAGACCATCGCGATATTCGGGTCCTCGCACATCGCGACGCCCACATCCGCACCACCGGGCACGATATGCAGGAGACCCTCGGGCAGACCGGCCTCCTGGAAGGCGCGGGCAATCATCACGCCGCCCGAGACCGGCGTGCGCGGGTCGGGCTTGTGCACCACCGCGTTGCCGGTGGCGAGCGCCGCGGCAATCGCCCGGATCGACAGGATCAGCGGGAAGTTGAAGGGGGAGATGACGCCGACGACGCCATGCGCGACGCGGATCAGCTGTTCCTCGGCCTCGCGGCCATCGACGGAGGGCAGCGAGGTTGCCCCGCCCTGGGTCGCGGCCTCGGCGGCGGCGCGCAGGAAACCGGCGCTGTGCTGGATCTCGATGCCGGCCTTGGGCGGGATCGATCCGCTTTCGCGGATGATCCAGGGCATGAGCTCTTCGGCGTTCTCTTCCAGAACGCTGGCGGCGCGGTTGAGGATCGCGGCGCGCGCCTCGGGGGCCGTGGCCTCCCATGCGGGTTGCGCCGCGGCGGCCTTGCGCGCGGCATCGGCCAGGTCGGCGGCACTCGCCTCGCCCACGACCGCGACGGCCGAGCCGTCCGCGGGGGCGGTCACCGTGCGGGTCCCCGCAGAACCCGCAACCCAGTCGCTCAGGTAAATCTTTCCGCTCCAGACGCTCTCGTCCAGAAATGGCATGGTATTGCCGTCCATCGTCTTCCTCCCATTCACAGACGCGACCCTCCCCGGTGCGTCGGTTGCCGGAATTTCTGCCGCTCGGGCCGTCATTTCAGGAAGAAAAATCTTAATGGGATGTGCGGAATTGAGATAAGTGCATGTAATTTTAATTGGAAAATAGCTTCCCACGAGGGTGTCGGTGTTTCATAATTTTATGAAATGAGCGATTCAGATTTTGAAAATAGTGAAAATGCCACGCGCGTGTCCCTGCGCGAGGTGTCGCGACGCGCGCCGCGGATTCTCCAGCGGGGCGACAGTCTGCTGCTGGATGAGGGCGCTCCGCCGACGCTGAACGACCTGGCCGACGCGCTGCAATTCGCGCTGGGCGATGGGCGGATCTGGTTCAACGACAACCGCATGGTGCTGATGCAGGCGGATGTGCTGGGCGCGCTGATGGCCCAGATGATCCAGGACAAGGGCACCCAGCACACGCGCATCCAGTCTATGCGGATCGGCTGGCAGGAAGGGGTCAAGCTCGCCCATATCGTGATGAACCGCTTTCCGCAGCAGGACCTGACCGCCGCACTCGCCGCCGGGCCGAGGCTCCACACGATCGAGGGCTACGCCAAGGTCACCACGCGGCGCTTCGAGTTCGACGCCAAGCGCAAGACCTATCACGGCGAGTTTCACTGGACCGACAGCGTCGCCGGAACCGAGCATATCCGGCGGTTCGGTGTCTGTGATTGCGCGGCCTGCTGGATGCAGGTCGGCGTGCCGTCGGGCTATACCAAGACGCTGCTCGGCTTTCCGGTGATCTTCCGCGAGATCGAATGCGTGGCGCAGGGCGCGCCGCGCTGCCTTGTTGTCGGCAAGGACGTGGGGGGGTGACGTGATGACGTGCCGGAGCTGGAGATCTTCGGCCTGACCGCCACGGCGGCCAAGCGCGGCACGCCCTGGAACCCCGCGACCGCCATGCCCGATATCGCGCCCGCGGACACGTCGGTGCAGGACGACGTGATCATCGGAACCTCCCCCGCCATCCAGCGCACCAAGCGGCTTCTGGAAAAAGCAGCGCCGTTCTCTGAACCGGTGATGCTTCTGGGCGAGTCCGGCACCGGCAAGGCCTTCTTCGCGCGCCATCTCCACATGCTGGGCGCAACGCCCGAGGGGCCCTTCGTCGCGGTCAACTGCGCGGCGCTGAGTCCCGGCTCGGCGGGGTCCGAGGAGGACGAGCTTCTGGGCGAGGAGGGTCTCCTGGCCCAGGCCAAGGGCGGGACGCTGTTTCTGAACGCGCTCCTTTCGTTGAGCGAGGGGCACCAGGCGCGACTGGCCTCGCTGATCACCGAGGATGACAGGCGCCTGCGCGAGACGCGGATCATCTCTGCGCTCGGCGTCTCGCCGGTCGAGGCGATCCGCAAGGGCGCGTTCCGCTCGGATCTCCACACGCTCCTGTCGGTCCTGCCGATCGAGATCCCGGCGCTGCGCGACCGGCGCGACGACATTCCGTTGCTCGTCTCGCATTTCCTGGCCGTGCATCGCAAACGCCTGCGCCGGACGGTTGCGGGGCTGTCGGGCGCGGGCTTCGATGCGCTCCTGCGCTACGACTACCCGGGCAATGTGCGCGAATTGTCCAACCTCCTGCGGCGCGGCATGATCTATGCCGAACCCGGCGCCTTCATCGAGATCAACCACATGTTCTCGGCGCTCGAAACGCTCCCCGAAATCGCCAAGACCGCCAAGTTCCACGCGGGCGGCGCCGTGTCGCCGCCGGAGGAGCCGGGTCAGAGCATGATGGAATCGCTGGAACTGGAGCTCTTGCGGACGACGCTCACCGAGGTCGGCTGGAACGTGTCCGAAGCCGCGCGCAAGCTTCGGGTCAGCCGCGCGAAGGTCGATTACCGCATCAAGAAGTTCAACCTGAAGCCGGGCCCTTCGGGCAAGGCGCCCCGCGGCAGCTAGGCCCGATCTTCGGCAAGGGTCGGGCGGGCCAGGAAGGCTGGCGCAAAGATCATCCGGCAGAGCGGGGCGAAGCGCGCGTGCAGCTGCTTTTCGTGGGTCTCGAGCGTCATGTCCTCGGCGCGCACGAAGGCATGGAAGGTGGTCATCCAGACATCGAGAAAGAGATGCGCGACCACGCGCGGATCGCCGCGTGATCCGTCGTGCAGTGTCAGTTCGTAGCGCGACAGGATGCGCTCGACGATCTGCAGGAGCGCCGCATCGATCTCTTCGAGGGACCGCGCGATATCGGTATCGGGATGCCGGATCGTCGCCGCCTGCGCATAGCGCCAGATCCGCTTGCGCGCGATCGCCAGAGTTTCGGACGAGACATCAAGGAACACCGTCATCAGCGTCGTCAGGAAGTCCACATCGGTGCGGGGCTCCAGCACCTTGCTGTTCTCGCGCGCCTTCTGCGTGCCCTCGGTGATCAGCGCGATCAGGATGCCGTCCTTGTTGCCGAAATAGTTGAACACCGTGGGCGTCGACACGCCCGCGGCCTGGGCGATCTCGGACATGGTGACCGCGTCCACGCCTGTCTCGGCGAAGAGCGACCGCGCCTGCATCAGGATGTCGTCGCGGCGCTTGGCCTTCTTGCGCGACCGCAGGCCCTCTGCCGGAGGCTCTGCGCCATCGGGCTGTGCGCCCTGCGACGGGTCGGATCGGCGGGACGATTTCTCCATGAGTTTTTATTCCATAAATTATTTTATTTGACTAAAAGTTTTTAGCCAATAGCAATGAGGGCCACGGACCCGAGAGGAGAGGCTTGTTCCCATTTTCCCTGCATTCCGCACTTTCGCGGCCCGCGGCGGTTCCAGGCGCGCGCGGCCACGATCCTGACCCTAAGCGGACCTGCAGCCGATTTCCACCGATGGCGGGCAACCGCCCGGGGTGGGGGCGATCCTTGGCTTTGCAAGAGAGGAGAGTTCTATGAGATCCCTGAATATCGTCGCGGCGGCCCTGACCGCAGCGGTCACTGTCACCGGATTTGGCAGCGCCGCGCTAGCGCAGTCCAATGATCCCGACCGCTGGCTGACGCCCACCATGATCGACGCGCGGGCGAGCATGTTCATGCCGTCGCTCAACTACCTGACCTTCCAGCACATGGACCAGATGTTCGCCACGCGCAGCGTCGCAGCAGGGGACAGCGCCTGGGATCTGCCCGAAGCGCCGATGTCGCTGGAGGGCGACTACACCATCCTCGGCGAGACGACCGATCTGGAAGGGGCGCTCGAGCGCACCCGCACAAACGCGCTCGTGGTGCTCAAGGATGGGGCCATCGTTTACGAGACCTACCGCAACGGCAGCGGCCCGGACACGCGCTTCCTGACCTTCTCGGTGGCGAAGTCCTATACCTCGACGCTGATTGGCCTCGCGTTGAACGACGGCCTGATCGACAGTCTCGACGACAAGGTGACGAAATACCTGCCCGAGATGGAGGGCACCGGCTATGACGGCCCGACGGTCCGCGACGTGCTGAGGATGCGCTCCGGTGTGGCCTGGGAAGAGCGCTACGAGTTCGGCAGCGAGACGCAGCTGACGCAGGTGCACGACAACTCTCTCGTCGCCTATCGGTACCGCTGGTGCGACTACGCCGCGACCGAGAGCGAGCCGGGCCCGAACGCGCCCGATGCGGTCTTCAACTATGCCACGCTCGACACCAGCGTGCTCGGCTGCATCGTCGAGCGCGTGACCGGCCGGACCGGCGCCGAGTATATGAGCGAGAAGCTCTGGGCGCCGATGGGCGCGGAATATGACGCCTACTGGATCATGGACGGCCCCGACGATGTGGGTCGCGAGTTCTACGGGGCGGGCCTCGCCTCGACGGCGCGCGATCATGCGCGGTTCGGGCAGATGTTCCTGCAGGGCGGCAAGGCCAACGGCCAGCAGGTCGTGCCCGAGGAGTGGGTGCGCGAAGCCACCGTCGCCGACGAGGGCTACGAGCCCTTCGCCCCCGGCGCGCCGATGGGCTACCAGTACCAGTGGTGGACCGATGCCGGCAGCGACGTCTTCATGGCGCTCGGGCTGCACCACCAGTTCATCCGCGTCGATCCGACAAACAACATCGTCATCGTCAAGATCAGCTACACGCAGGAGCCGGTCGGCCGCGATGAGGAAAACGAAGAGCTCTTCGCCCAGATCACCGCGAAACTGACCCAGTGATCCTCGGCGCGGGCTTGCGACGCCGCGGGCCCGCGCTTCGGAGAAGCACGACCCGGACCCAGCGGTCACGCCGGGCTCAGTTGATCCGGCTCAGCCCCTCACCCACACGGGTTCGACGCTTGCGCATTGGCGGATGGTTCGGTGCGGTTTCTCTGTCAGCGGATGCAGGTCCTGTGACCCTCGACGGGCGTTCACTCGGACAGCTCGGTCCAGAACGACACGAAGATCCGTCCGTCCTCCAAGAGGCTGGCGACAAGCGACAGGTCCAAATCCTTTCCCGCGCGGATCGGTGCTCGCATCGCCGTTATCGTAACGCTTCCCCCGGCGACCGCCTTGTGTTTCACGGCCGAGACGGCAGCAGGCAGAGCATCTCGTAGAGCAGGTTCGCGCCGATCAGCGCGGTGTTGCCCGAGGGGTCGTAGGGCGGGGAAACCTCCACGAGGTCGGCGCCCACGAGGTTCAGCCCGGACAGTCCCCGCACGATCTCGAGCGCCTGCCATGTGGTCAGCCCGCCGGGCTCGACCGTGCCGGTGCCGGGGGCGAAGGCCGGGTCGAGGCTGTCGATGTCGAAGCTGAGATAGACCGGCGCGTCTCTCACCGTGGCGCGCACCTCCTCCATCAACGGCGCAAGCGAGCGATACCAGCACTCCTCGGCCTGGATCACGCGCCAGCCCTGCGCGCGGCCCCAGTCGAAATCGTCCGCGGCGTAGCCCGTGCCCCGGAGGCCGATCTGGAAGACCTTGTCGTTCTGGAGAAGGTTCTCCTCCCAGGCGCGGCGGAAGGGGCAGCCATGGGCGACGGTCTCGCCGAACATCGCCTCGTTCACATCGGCATGGGCATCGACATGGACGAGCGCCACGGGTCCGTGCCGCTCCTTGATCGCGCGGAGGATCGGCCAGGTCAGGGTGTGGTCGCCTCCGAGCGTCAGGGGCACCGCACCGTGGCCCAGGATGTCGCGGTAGTGCTCGGCGATGATTTCGACGGATTTCTTCAGATCGAAGGTGTTGATCGGCACATCGCCGATATCGGCCACCTGCAGGCTGTCGAAGGGCGCCGCGCCGGTGGCCATATTGTAGGGCCGGAGCATCCGGCTCTCGTCGCGGATCTGTCGGGGGCCGAGCCGCGTGCCGGGGCGATTCGAGGTGCCGATATCCATCGGGATGCCGACGAAGCAGGCGTCGAGACCTTTGGCGGTCTCTGCCGCGGGCAGGCGCATCATCGTGGCGGGGCCTCCGAAGCGCGGCATGTCGTTGCCGCCGAGCGGCTGGTTGAGGTCCGTCATGATCTCTCCGTTGGGCGGGGTGCGCGTCAGCGCCGTTGGGTCCGGGGTGATAGGATCAAGGCTTAGGGCGCAGGCGGAGATTGGCCAATCGTCCTGGCTCTTCGCTGGTCGCGACGCCTCCACCCCGGAGGCGCGAGGGCGCGGTGATCAGCCGAGCTCGAGGCTGGTGACCGCGAAGATGTCGGCGGTCTGGATCACCGGTCTGCCGCGATACATGCGCGCCGTGCGGAAGCCCTCGGCCAAGCCAAGCCGCCCGCAGAGCTCGGCGAGCGGCGCGGAGCGTTCCGGCACGTCGAGGAAGACCGGACCCGGGTAGAGCGTCGCGGCGTGGCGGATCAGGGCCTCGGCCGTCTCGACCGTCTCCGCAAGCAGCGGCCCGATCTTCGCGCCCTCCCGGCACTGGCGCACGGTGGCGAAGCCGAACCCCAGGGGCGCTTCGGCCACAAGCGTAACGCGGGTGTCGTCGCCCCTGAGCCATCGGCCGAGATAGTCCGGCTTCACCACGCCTGAGGCCATGCCTTCGGCGGCCACAAAGGCGGGAAGCTCGGCGGGCCGTGCGCTGCGCACGGCCTCATGCACCGCGCCCTGAACCTGCCCGCCAGAGCGCGCGGTCCCGCCTGCCAGCACGAAGCCGGAGCGGGCATAGTTCTCCTGCTGCGCGGGCACGCCGTCGAGACCCACGGTCCGCCCGCCCGCCCGCGCCAGCGCATGCGTCCAGAGATCGAAGCCGATGCCCAGGCCGCGATGCGACGGGCGGCAGAGATAGAGACCGAGAAAGGCGAAATCCGCACCGTGGTTGACCACCGAAATCGCCGCGACGGGCGCTCCATCCTCTTCGGCGAGGAAGAAGCCGCCCGGGTCCGCGGCATGGAAGGCGGCGGCATCTCCGTGGCCCGGATTCCAGCCTTCCTCTGCCGCCCAGTCGAGGACCCGCGCCAGATCGCGCGCCTCCATCTGGCGATACGAGATCACAGCGAGAGCGCCGCGCGGAGCGATCCACCTGTCTTGCGGGTCTCGACAAGGTCGAGCTGCGAGACGAGATCGACGAGATGGCTGGTCATGAGCTCTTCGGCCGCGGTTCCGTCCTTGTCGCGGAAAGCTTGCAGAAGGGCGTGGTGGGCGTGGCTCTCGCACATCGCGTTGCGGCGGCGCCAATAGAGCGCGATCACCAGCGACGAGCGCGAGACGAGCTGGCGGATGAACGCTTCGATCGTGGCCTGGTCGGCGATCCGCGCGATCTCGATATGGAACTGCCCCGAGAGCTTGAGCGCGCGGCCCGGTTCGCCAGCGGCCATCGCGGCGTGCTCTTCCTCCATATGGCGCTCGAGAAGCTTGAGCGCCTCGGGCGTGGTCCGCTCCGCCGCCGCGCGGGCGGTGCGCGGCTCGAGAAGAGCGCGCGCTTCGAACACCTCGCGCGCCTCGCGGACCGACGGATTGGCGACGAAGGCACCGCGATTGCGCTCGATCTGCACCAGCCCGTCATGCGCGAGCGCCCGGAGCGCCTGCCGGACGACCGTGCGCCCGACGCTGAAGATCTCGCCGACCTCGTCCTCCGACAGTTTCGCGCCGGGCAGGATGCGGTGTTCGTGGATCGCCTCGGTCAGACGCTCCGAGATCGTGTCGGCAGAGGCGCGCTCGGGCGAGGTCTGGTCGATGGAAAGCACCGGAAACGATTCCTGACAGGCAGTAAGGGACACCGCCGAAACTCGCCTGTCCGCCGCTTTGTCGCAAGAGAGCAGTGGTATTGTCGTCAGGATCGTATACGATCTTTGCACAGATTTTCGACAATCCCGGAAGTCTGCGCCTCGCTTTGAGGCAAACACCGTGTCGGACACCGCGCCATGTCGGGTAGCCCTTCGCTCGGGTCCTGACCCTGCGGCAGTCTCGTCAGGACAGCCGGACAGGAGGCGACATGCGGTCCGAACTCGATCTCGAACTGGTCACGCTGACCAAGCGCTACGGGGACACGGTCGCCGTCGACGCGATCAACCACCTGTTTCACGCCGGAACCTATGCCTGCCTCCTGGGGCCGTCGGGCTGCGGGAAATCCTCGACGCTGAGGATGCTCGCGGGCCACGAGGCGGTGTCGGACGGCGCGATCCTCCTGGGCGGGCGCGATATCTCGTCGATGCCTCCTGCAAAGCGCGGCACCGCGATGATGTTCCAGAGCTACGCGCTCTTTCCGCATCTGAGCGTGATCGAGAACGTCGCCTTCAGCCTCCGCATGAAGGGCGTGGACGCCGCCAAGCGCCGCTCCCGCGCGGGCGAGATGCTGGAGCTCGTCGACATGACGGGCTTCGCCGAACGCCTGCCCGCGCAGCTTTCGGGCGGCCAGCAGCAGCGCGTTGCGCTGGCGCGGGCGCTGATCACCGAGCCGCAGGTGCTGCTTCTGGACGAGCCGCTCTCGGCGCTCGATCCGTTCCTGCGCATCCGCATGCGGGCCGAGCTGCGCAAGCTGCAGCGCGAACTGGGCATCACCTTCATCCACGTCACCCACGGCCAGGACGAGGCGCTGGCGCTCGCCGACGAGATCGTCGTGATGAACAACGCCGTCATCGAACAGGCGGGCCCCACGCGCGAGGTGTTCGACGCCCCGGCCACGGCCTTCGTCGCGCGCTTCATCGGGGCGCATAACGTCATCGCGCTGCCCGAGGGACCGATCGCGGTCCGCTCGGACGCGCTGCGCGTCACCACGCCCGATGCCGCACGGCTGGCCGGACGGATCACCGCCATCGAGTACCAGGGCACCCATGTGTCGCTGACCGCGGCGGTGGCGGGCGAGCAGGAGGTCACCGCGCTCCTGACGGACAGGGATTTCTTCGGGGCTCCGAAGGATGTCGGCGAGGCCGTCGGCCTCGACTGGGACGGGCAGGACGCGCATGCGCTGCGCGGCTGATCCGGCCATCAAGAACAAGAAACGTACATAAGATCGTAACAGGGAGTCACTCATGACCACGATTTCGAAAGTGCGCTATTCGCGGCGTGCGCTGCTGAAGACCGGGGGTGCGGCGCTCGCGGCCTCCGCCCTGCCTGCCCCGATGGTCTGGGGCCAGGAAACGAAGGACATCGTCCTGCGCCAGTTCGGCACCGGCGTGTCGAACCTCAACGACGTGGCGCAGAAGGTGAAGGAAGACCTTGGCTTCACGCTCGAGATGACCGCGCTCGATTCCGACAGCGTCACCCAGCGCGCGGCCACCCAGCCCGATAGCTTCGACATCGCCGATATCGAATACTGGATCTGCAAGAAGGTCTGGCCGACCGGCAACCTCCAGGCGATGGATGTCTCGAAGATCAAGAACTACGACAAGATCGTCGGCATCTTCAAATCGGGCAAGCTGACGCCCGAGAGCGAGATCGCGCAGGGCACCGCGCCGCATACCGTGGGCTTCGTCCCCGAGCAGGGCGCCACGACCTTCGCCGACGAGCAGACCAACTGGATGACGCTCATCCCGACGATCTACAACGCCGACACTCTGGGCATCCGTCCCGACCTGATCGGTCGTCCGATCGAGAGCTGGACCGAGCTTCTGAACCCCGAGTTCAAGGGCAAGGCGTCGATCCTCGACATCTCCTCGATTGGCATCATGGACATGGCCATGGTCTGCGAGGCGATGGGCGAGGTCCAGTATGGCGACAAGGGCAACATGACCCGCGAGGAGATCGACAAGACCATCGCGATCTTCACCGAGGCCAAGCAGAACGGCCAGTTCCGCGCCTTCTGGAAGACCTTCGACGAGAGCGTGAACCTCATGGCCTCGGGCGAGGTGGTGATCCAGTCGATGTGGTCGCCCGCGATCACCGCGGTGAAATCCCGCGGCATCCCCTGCGTCTACCAGCCGCTGAAGGAAGGCTACCGCTCCTGGGGCGGCGGCATCGGCCTGTCGAACTCGCTGTCGGGCATGGAGCTCGATGCGGCCTACGAATACATCAACTGGTATCTCTCCGGCTGGGTCGGCGGCTACCTGATGCGCCAGGGCTATTACTCGGCGGTTCCGGAGACCTCGAAGGAGTTCATGTCCGAGAACGAGTGGGGCTACTGGTTCGAGGGCAAGGAAGCCACCGACGTCATCACCTCGCCGACCGGCGACAAGCTCGCCGAAGCGGGCGAGGTGCGCGACGGCGGATCCTTCTACGACCGGATGGGCGCCGTGGCCTGCTGGAACGCGGTCATGGACGAGAACCAGTACATGGTCCGCAAGTGGAATGAATTCATCGCGGCGTGATCCCTTCGCCCGATGATGCCAGCGCTCCGGCCCTCCTCCTCCCGGGCCGGAGCAACTCTTTCCGAAAGTCCTCGCACATGACCGATCAAGCCAGCCCGATGACCGCCACCGTCCCAGCGCCGGCGCGCAAGACCGGCGCGATGTCGCGCCACGTGACCGGCTGGCTTCTGGCCGCGCCGATGGCGCTTGTTCTGGCGCTCTTCCTGGTGCTTCCGATCGTCATGATCGTGATCGTCAGCTTCTGGGGCGCGACCGAGTTCTCGATCTACCCGGCGTTCCAGTTCGACAACTACGCCTTCCTCTTCGGCTCAGAGGTCACCTGGCGCGTCTTCTTCAACACCTTCAAATACGCCCTGATCACTTGGGCCTTCACGCTCGGGATCGGCTTCACCGTGGCCTATTTCCTGGCCTTCCACGTCCGCACCCTGAACTGGCAGATCGCGCTCTTCCTGCTCTGCACGATCCCGTTCTGGACCTCGAACATCATCCGCATGATCTCGTGGATCCCGTTTCTCGGCCGCAACGGGCTGGCCAACCAGGCGCTGATCTCCTGGGGTGTGGTGGACGAGCCGCTCGACTGGCTTCTCTTCAGCGATTTCTCGGTGATCCTCGCCTTCGTGCATCTCTACACGCTCTTCATGGTGGTCCCGATCTTCAACACGATGATGCGCATCGACCGCTCGCTGGTGGAGGCCGCCGTCGATGCGGGCGCCACCGGCTGGCAGGTGCTCTGGCACGTGATCATCCCGCTCACGAAACCCGGGATCATGATCGGCACCATCTTCGTCGTCACCCTGGTGATGGGCGATTTCATCACCGTGCGCTTCATGTCCGGCTCGCAGAGCGCCAATGTCGGACGTCTGATCTCGAACGATATCGGGCTTCTGCAATACCCCTCGGCCTCGGCCACGGCGGTGGTGCTTCTGATCACGGTGCTTCTGGTGATCGCGATCATGCTGCGCTTCGTCGACATCCGGAAGGAGCTCTGAGATGGAACAGCGCCCGCGCTCCTTCTACATCCTCGCCGCGTTCTTCACACTCTTCTTGATCTTTCTCTACGGCCCGACCTTCACCATCGCGATCCTGTCCTTCCAGGGGCCCGAGGGCGGCCTGACCTTCCCGATGCGCGGGGTGTCGCTGCACTGGTTCCGCGACCTCTTCCAGGAACAGGCGGTGGGCGACATCTGGGGCTCGTTCCGGCGGTCCTTCGCGCTGGGCCTGATGGTCATGGTGACCACGGTGGTCGTCTCGGTCATGGGGGGTCTGGCGTTCCGCAAGCGCTTTGCCGGGTCCTCGGTTGTCTTCTATCTGATCGTAACCTCGCTGGTGATCCCGTCGATCCTGGTCTCGCTGGGCGTCGGCCTGATCTTCAGCCAGGCGGGGCTGGCGGTGCACTGGACCACCTCGGGCTACGGGGCGCAGCTGACCTGGACGCTGCCCTTCGGTCTTCTGATCATGTTCGCGGTCTTCAACCGCTTCGACCGCGCCTACGAAGAGGCCGCCCGCGACCTCGGTGCGAGCCCGTGGCAGACCATCCGTCACGTCGTCCTGCCGATCATCGCGCCGTCGCTGATCGGCGTGGCGCTCTTCGGCTTCACGCTGTCCTATGACGAGTTCGCGCGCACGCTCCTGACCGCGGGCAGCTACAACACGCTGCCGCTCGAGATCTTCGGGATGACCACCAACGTCACGACCCCGGTGATCTTTGCGCTGGGCACGCTGACCACCGCCTTCTCCTTCCTCGTGATCGGCGCCTTCCTCGGCATCGTCTGGTGGAGTGGACGGCGGCGGGCGCGACAGGGCTCGGACGCGGGCAAGGGGCTGGTCTGAACAAGATGGCTGTCATTCTGATCAACCCCAACAGCACCGAGGCGATGACCACGGCGATGCTCGCGGCCGCCCGGGCTGCCGCGCCGGGACTGGAGATCGAGGGATGGACCTCGCATGACGCGCCGCCCGCGATCCAGGGCGCCGAGGATGGCGCGCGCGCCGCGCCGCCGCTTCTGAAGCTCATCGACAAGGCGGTGGCCGAGGGCGCGCAAGGCATCATCATCGGCTGTTTCGACGACACCGCCTTGGCCGAGGCGGCCGCGCGCGCGCCCTGTCCTGTGATCGGCATCGGGCAGGCGGCCTATCACGAGGCGGCGCTCCGCTCGAAGCGCTTCTCGGTGATCACCACGCTGCCGATCTCGGTGCCGGTGCTCGAAGGCAATATCGCGACCTACGGCCTTGCCCCGTGGCTCGGGCGCGTGCGTCCAGCGGATGTCCCGGTGCTCGAGCTCGACCGCGATCCCGAGGCCGCGCTCGGCCCGATCGGAGCAGCCGCCCAAGCGGCGATCCACGAGGACGGGATCGAGGCGCTGATCCTCGGCTGCGCCGGCATGGTCCTCGTGACCCGCGCGCTTCGCGCCGCGCTGCCGGTCACTGTGATCGACCCGGTGGAATCCGCCGCGCGCGCGATGGGCTGGCTCGCCGCGCCCGCCTGATCCCGGGCCGGCTTGCTGCACACGACCTGTGCGCCGCGCCCTCTCCCCGAAGCGCCGCTCAGCGCCTAGATGTGCGTGACCTGACGCAGAGGAGAGCGACGCCATGTCGAGCTTGATCCAAGGCCTGCACCACGTGACCTCGATGGCGGCCGACGCCAACGAGAACAACCGTTTCTTCACCGGCGATCTTGGCCTGCGCCGGGTCAAGAAGACGGTGAATTTCGACGCCCCCGAGGTCTACCACCTCTATTACGGCGACGAGGTCGGCACGCCCGGCTCGGTCATGACCTATTTCCCGTTCCCGCATATGCGGCCCGGCCACCGGGGCGCGGGCGAGGTCGGCGTGACCGAGTTTGCCGTCCCGACCGGCGCGCTCGGCTACTGGCGCGACCGTCTCTCGGCGCGCGGCGTTACCGGTCTCGGCGAAGAGACCGCCTTCGGTGAGGCACGGCTCAGCTTCGACGGCCCCGACGGCGATGCCTTCGCGCTGGTCGAAACCGATCCCCAGGGGCGCACCCCCTGGACCGGCAACGGCGTGCCCGAAGACACCGGCATCCTCGGGTTTCACGGCGCGCGCTTCCGGCTGCGCGATGCCGCCGCGACCGGCGAGCTCCTGACCTTCATGGGCTACACCCGCGAGGATCAGAGCGACGGGCTGACCCGCTACCGGATCGAGGGCGGCAATGCCGCCGCGACCATCGACCTCGAAGAGGCACCCACCGCCCGCCCCGCCGATCTGGGCGCGGGCTCGGTGCATCACATCGCCTTCGCGGTCGAAGACCGCGCCGCTCAGGCCGAGATGCGCGCGAAGCTCCTCGACACCGGCTACCAGGTGACGCCGGTGATCGACCGGGATTATTTCTGGGCGATCTACTTCCGGACGCCGGGCGGGGTGCTCTTCGAGATCGCCACGAACGAGCCGGGCTTCGACCGCGACGAGGATACCGCACATCTGGGCGAGGCCCTGAAGCTGCCCGAGCGCTACCGTCCCTATCGCAGCCGGATCGAGGCGATCCTGCCGCGGCTCGACGATTGAAGGAGCGACTCATGTCCCGCGACAGCTATACCGCCCGCACTGCAGCGCCGCGCGAGGGCGCGCCGCTGATCTTCGCCTTCCACGGCACCGGCGCCGACGAGACGCAGTTCTTCGACTTTGCCCAGAGCCTCGTCCCCGGCGCGGGCGTCGTCTCGCCCAGGGATGATGTCTCCGAGCACGGGGCGGCGCGGTTCTTCCGCCGCAAGGCCGAGGGCGTCTACGACATGGACGACCTGGCCCGCGCGACCGAGAAGATGGTGGGCTTCGTCTCGGCCTGGGCCGAGGCCTATCCCGGATCGCCGGTCTACGGGTTCGGCTATTCGAACGGCGCCAACATCCTGGCCTCGGTGATGATGGCGGCTCCTGAGCTCTTCGAACGCGCGGCGCTTCTGCACCCGCTGATCCCCTGGGCGCCCGATCCGGTGCCGGAGCTTGCCGGTGCGCGGGTTCTGGTCACCGCCGGCCGGCGCGATCCGATCTGCCCCTGGCCGATGACCGAAGGTCTGATCGGCTGGCTCAGCGCGCAGGGTGCGGAGACCACAACGACCCTTCACGATGGCGGCCACGAGCTGCGTCCCGAAGAGGCCGAGGCGGTCGCCCGACTGATGCGGGCCTGAGCCGCGCAAGCTGCGCCGAGATCCGGCTTTTCCTGCCGTTCCCGGGCTGGCACAGTCGCCCGGAATTTGCAGCAAGGAGACGGCAATGCGCAGCGGCGGACAGCTCTTGGTGGACAGTCTCGTCGCGCTTGGCGCGACCCGCGCCTTCGGCGTTCCGGGCGAGAGCTATCTCGCGGTGCTCGACGCGCTGCATGACGTGCGCGGCCAGCTCGATTTCGTGAATTGCCGACACGAGGGCGGCGCGGGCTTCATGGCCGCGGCCTGGGGCAAGCTGACCGGTCAGCCGGGGATCGCGATGGTGACCCGGGGGCCGGGCGCGACCAATGCCTCGATCGGGGTGCATACGGCGCGGCAGGACAGCGTGCCGATGATCCTCTTCGTGGGCCAGGTCGCCACCGACATGTCCGGGCGCGAGGCCTTCCAGGAGGTCGATTACCGCGCCGCCTTCGGACCCTTGGCGAAATGGGCGGTCGAGATCGACCGTGTCGAGCGCATCCCCGAGATCCTGTCGCGCGCCTGGACCGTGGCGCTCTCGGGGCGTCCCGGACCGGTGGTCGTCGCACTCCCCGAGGACGTGCTCTCGGCGCAGACCGACGCCGCGCCGCTCTCTGGACCGGTCGCGATCCACCCGCCGCAGCCGACGCAAGCGGCGCTCTCGGAGGCGCGGGCGAAGCTCTCGGCGGCGGAGCGGCCGCTCATCCTCTATGCCGGGTGCCGCTGGAGCGCCGAGGGCGCGGCCGCGCTCAAGGGCTTTGCCGAGGCCTCGGACATCCCCGTCGTGGCGGTCTTCCGCTACCAGGACCAGGTTGACAACAATTCCGCCTGTTTCTGCGGCGAGGCGGGCGTCGGCATGAACCCGTCGGTCAAGACCCTGATCCGCGAGGCCGACGTGATCCTCGCGCTCGGCCCGCGCTTCGGTGAGAACTCGACCGACGGCTACACGCTGCTCGACGTGCCCGAACCGCGCCAGACCCTCATCCATGTCCATGCCTCGGACCTGGAACTGGGCAAGGTCTACCGCCCGGCGCTGGCGATCCACGCTGATCCCGACGCGGTGATCCGGGCGCTCTTCGCCGCAGGGCCGGTCACCGGGCCGTGGTCCAGCTGGCGCGCCGAGGGCCGCGCCGCCTACGAGGCCGCGTTCGATATTCCGCCGCTCGAGAGCCCGGTGGACATGGGCCAGGTCTGCGCCCATCTGCGCGCGACGCTGCCCGAGGACGCGATCATCACCAATGGCGCGGGCAATTTCGCCATCTGGTCGGGGCGCTTCCTGCGCTACGGGGCGAAGATGCGGCTTCTCGCGCCGCAATCGGGCGCGATGGGCTACGGTCTGCCCGCGGCCATTGCCGCCAAGATCGCGCATCCCGAGCGCTGCGTCGTCTGCTTCGCGGGCGACGGCGATCTGCAGATGACGCTGGCCGAGCTTGCGACCGCCGCGCAGGCAGGCGCAGAGCCGATCGTGCTGGTCCTGAACAACGGCATCTACGGCACCATCCGCGCGCATCAGGAGCGCACCTATCCCGAGCGCGTCTCGGGCACCGACATGGTCAATCCCGATTTCGCCGCGCTCGCCCGGGCCTACGGTTTCCACGGCGAGCGGGTCGAGACGACCGACGCCTTCGCCGCCGCCTTCGAGCGCGCGCGGGCCTCCAAGACCGGCGCGGTCCTCGATCTCGCGATCTCTCCCGAAGCGCTGACCCCGCGGGTGAGCCTCAGCCAGATGCGCGCGACCGCATTGGCCGCCCGCGCCGACTGAGCCTGTCCAGAGGCGGGCGGCGCCGCTACTCTCGGGCGGAACGGCTTGGGAGGAGAAATCATGAACCTGGCACTTCTGGCCGCCGAGGCAGCAGAGCGCGGCACGCCGGTGCGCGCGGGGCTGATCGGCGCGGGCAAGTTCGGGGCGATGTTCCTGAGCCAGGTCCCGACCATCGCCGGGCTCGAGGTCACCGCCATCGCCGATCTCTCGCCGGATCGCGCCCGGAGCGCCTGCGCAGCGACCGGCTGGGATGCCGCCCGCATCGGTGCCTGCACCTTCCTCGAGGACGGCGCCGCGCTGGCCGCACGCGACGATGTCGACGTGGTGATCGAGGCGACGGGCCACCCGCGCGCCGGGATCGCCCATGCCCGCGCCGCCATCGCGCATGGCAAGCATATCGTCATGGTCAATGTGGAGGCCGACGTGCTCGTCGGTCCCGCGCTGGCCGCGGAAGCGCGCGCCGCGGGCGTGGTCTACTCCATGGCGTACGGCGACCAGCCCGCGCTCGTCTCCGAGATGGTCGACTGGGCGCGCGCCACCGGCTTCTCGGTCGCGGCGGCGGGCAAGGGCACGAAATACCTGCCCGCCTATCACGAGGTCACGCCCGACACGGTCTGGGACCATTACGGCCTGACCCCGGACGAGGCCCGCCGCGCCGGCATGAACCCCAAGATGTTCAATTCCTTCCTCGACGGCACCAAGAGCGCCATCGAGATGACCGCCATCGCCAATGCCTGCGGCCTCGACCTGCCCTCGGACGGGCTGACCTTTCCGGCCTGCGGGGTCGACGATCTGGCCCATGTCCTGCGCCCACGCGATCTCGGCGGGCAGATGGAGGCGCGCGGTCTGGCCGAAACTGTGTCCTCGCTCGAACGCGACGGGCGGCCCGTGTTCCGCGATCTGCGCTGAGGCGTCTACGTGGTGCTCGAGGCGCCGAACGATTACGCCGCCGCCTGCTTCCGGCAATACGGTCTTCCGACCGATGACACCGGTCGCTTTGCGGCGATGTACAAGCCCTTCCACCTGATCGGCATGGAGCTGTCGATCTCGGTCCTCTCGGCCGCGCTCCGCAATGAGCCCACCGGCCAGAGCCGCGAGATGCGGGGCACCGTCGCGGCGGTGGCCAAGCGCGACCTCAAACGCGGCGAGCGGCTCGACGGCGAGGGCGGCTACACCGTCTGGGGCAAGGCGCTGCCCGCCGCGCGGGCCGCCCACGCCCTGCCCATCGGGCTTGCGCATGACGTCACGCTGACCCGCGATGTCGCGCGCGGGGAGATGCTGCGCCTGTCGGATACCGACATCGCCGAGGACGACGTCCTGACGCTCTACCGGACCGCGCTCGCGCCCGCGTGATCCCCCCAACTTAGGTCGCATTCCGCCGCGCGCCGGAGCGTGGTTCTGTGGCGATGATGCGTGTTTTTTGGGCGATCCTTTTCTGTCTGATCTCTGCGAGCGTCTCATTGGCCGAGACGCTCGACCGTGACGGTCTGGCCGGGCTGATCGCCCCGCCAATGAGCCTCGGCGATCCCGTGACCGATCAGGGCGTCTACCAGCTTCTGAATTCCGGGGGCGCCGAGGCGGGCTATGTCTTCCAGACCGAACCGATGGCGCCGCTTCCCGGCTTTTCCGGGCAGGCCATCAATATCCTCGTGGTGCTCGATCTCGAGGGCCGGTTCCTCGATGTGCGCCTCATCGACCATAACGAGCCGATCTTCGTCTCCGGGCTGGGGCAGGCGCCGTTCCATGCCTTTTTCGAGCAGTATCGCGGCCACTCGATCTCGGAGAGCCTCGTGGTCGGGTCGCCCTACGGGGCAGGCGAGGGCGGCGGCGATCTGGTCTATCTCGACGGGGTGACCAAGGCGACGGCGAGCGTGCGGATCGCGCATGAATCGATCCTGGCCGCCACGCTGCAGGTCGCGCGCGAAAAGATGCGCGGCCTCGATGCCGGTCCGCCCGCCGCGCCCGATCCCGATTTCGCCGAGGCGCTCGACTGGGACGCGCTGGTCGCAGAGGGCATCGCCGGTCATCTGCGCGTGAGCAATGCCGAGCTGCAGGAGGAGTTCGCGGGCACGCTCTGGGAGTACGACGATGCCGAGGCGCTCGATGCGCCCGAGGCTCCCTATCTCGACCTCTGGGTCATCGATGTCGGCCCGCCGAGCGTCGCCGCCGCCGTTTTCGACGCCGCCACCACCGAACGGCTCGCCCGGTTCCGCGAGATCTCGGGCAGCGACGAGCCGCTCCTGATGATCGAGACCGCGCGGCACGGGCTGGTCTCGCCCGAGTTCGTCCGCAACACCGCGCCGGAATGGGTCGCGCTCGAGCAGGACGGGTTGCCGGTCGCGCTGCGCGACGCCGATCTGCTGGTGGGCCTGTCGGAGAGCTTGCCGCCCGAACTGCGCGACGGCACCGCGATGGTGTTCCGCACCGACCGGCGCCTCGGCTTCGATCCCTCGCGGCCCTGGACCCTGTCGGTCCGCGCGGTCCGCGAGCACGGGATGTTCCAGCCCGAGACCGGCGCGGTCACCTTCGCCCTCGATCACCAGACGCCCGAGCGCTTCTTCCTCAAACCCCGCGCCGCCGCCGCGCGCCTGAGCCCGTTCGAAGAGGCGATCCGCAACCGACAGGGCGACCTGATCCTGCTCGCCGCCGGTCTCGGCGTGCTGCTGCCGGTGCTCCTTTTCGCGCAATCGCGCCTGGCCGGGCTGCGCAGCTTCACACCGATCCGGCTCGGAGTTCTGGCGCTGACGCTCGGCTTCATCGGCTGGTGGGGGCAGGGGCAGCTGTCGATCGTCACGCCGCTGGCGGTGGTGCAGGCGGGGCTGTCGGGCGGCAGCTTCGCCTTCCTCCTCTACGATCCGTTCTCGCTTCTCGTCTGGGCCGCGGCGCTTGTCGGGCTCGTGCTCTGGGGCAGGGGGTTCTTCTGCGGCTGGCTCTGCCCCTTCGGCGCGCTGCAGGAGTTCGCGCATCACCTGGGCCGCCTCCTGCGCCTGCCGCAGATCGAGCTGCCGTCCCGCTGGGACAGGCGTCTGAAATGGCTGAAATACGGGGTGCTCGCAGCGCTCGTCTGGGTCGCGGTCGCGAACCCCGCCCAGATCGACACCGCCGCCGAGGTCGAGCCGTTCAAGACGGCGATCACCACCTTCTTCCTGCGCGAGTGGCACTACGCGCTCTACGCGCTGGCCTGGGTGTTCTTGGGCCTCGTGCTCTTCAAGGGCTTCTGCCGCTACGTCTGTCCGCTCGGCGCGCTTCTGGCCATCGCGGGCGTGCTGCGCCTCCGCCGCTGGATCCCGCGTCGCACCGAATGCGGAACCCCTTGTCAGCTCTGCCGGGTCGAGTGCCTCTACGGCGCCATCGAGAAATCGGGGAAGGTCGATTATTCCGAATGTTTCCAATGCCTCGACTGCGTGTCGATCCATGACGACAAGAGCCGCTGCGTGCCGCTGGTGCTCAAGGACCGCTCCGCCAAGCGTCCGCCGCGCGTCACTGGCCATCCCAACGCGGTGCCTGCGGAATGAGCGTGTCGGTTCATCCTCCGTGGCGCTTGGCTCCTTCACCTAAAACCGGAGGTCCGGAATGACCCGCCCGATGCGCCGCCGCCGGTTCCTGACGCTCGCCGCGAGCTTCGCTTGCGCGCCGCATCTGGCGCAGGCCGAGACCTGGCGGGGTCGTGCGCTCGGGGCCGAGGTGTCGGTGCGCGTCGATGGCCCCCGCGCCGAGGTTGCGGGTCTGCTGTCCGATATTCCGGCGCTTCTGGCCCGGGTCGAGCGCGCCTTTTCGCTTTACGATCCGGGCTCCGAGCTGTCGCGGCTCAACGCTTCGGGCCGCCTCGATGCGCCGACGACGCTGTTCCGCGACCTGATGGCTGAGGCCGACCGCGCGCATCGGCTGACGGGCGGGCTGTTCGATCCGACCATTCAGCCGCTCTGGCAGGCGCTTGCGCAGGGTGGCGATCCGGTGACGGCCCGCGCGCTGATCGGATGGGAGCGCGTTTCGGCACGAGACGTGATCGCCCTCGCACCCGGGCAGGCGCTCAGTTTCAACGGCATTGCGCAAGGCTTCGCCACCGATCTGGTCGCCCGGCATCTGGCGGCGCGCGGCGCGACCCGGGCGCTGATCGATATCGGCGAGCAGCGCGCGCTGTCCGGGCCGTTCCGGCTCGGGATCGTCGATCCGGAGCATGGCCCCGTCGGTCAGATCACTCTCGCAAATGGCGCAGTGGCCACGTCGAGCCCCGGTGCGCTGCGCCTCGGGGACGGGACGCATATCCTCGCCCCGGATGGCCGTGCGCCGCGCTGGTCGACCGCGAGCGTCGCCTCCGACACGGCGACACTGGCCGATGCGCTGTCGACCGCTGCGGTGTTCCTGGACAGGGATGCGCTGACAGCGCTCAAGGCCCGGGCCGGCCTGTCGCATGTCACCGTGATCGACGCCGCCGGAAATCTCCGGCGGCTCTAGATCACCATTCGGGCGGCTGCCATGTCAGGCCGTATTCGGCGAAGATCGCCTCGAGCCGCCCATCCTCCATCGCCTTCCGGATCGCGTCGTCGACCGCGTAGCCCAGGGGCTTGTAGGCGAAATGAACCGCGACGCCCACGAGCCACTTGGATTTCGCGAGGCCCGCGAGCGGCGGCTCGTGCACGGCGAGACCCGGGGTCAGACCAAACTCGAGCTGCGCCTTTGGCCCCATCGCCGCCTTCACCTCGCCCGCCGCAAGCGCGGCCATGCCGCCCGCCATGTCGGGAAAGCGCCGCACGCCCGCGGCCAGTTGCCCGCCCGCGAAGCCCGAGAGGTAGAAATCCGACAGCGAATCGTTCTCCACCGCCACCGTGTCGAAGCGGAAATAGGCTGGGACCGGTCCGCCATCGGGATACTCGGCCTCGGAATAGGCGATGGCGATGCTCTCGTCGGCGTAGAGCCCGGTGAAGGTGACCTGCTCGACCCGGCAGGCAAAGGCCGGATCGAAGGGCACCCGCATCATCACATTGGCCACGGCACCGCCGACCAGCGGACCTTTCCAGATGTAGTTGCGCAGATCGGCATCGAGCGTTTCGCTGGCAGCGACGAAGTCGAACTCGACCTTCACGCCGAGATCCTCGGCGATGATGCGGCCCAGCTCCACATCGACGCCTTTCGCGCGCCCGCCCTCTTCCCAGGAATAGGGCGGGAAATCCTCGTAGACGGCGATCCGGATCAGGCCGCGTTCGAGGATCGTGTCGATATCCTGCCCGACCACGTCGCGGCCCGCGTTCTGGGGTTTCGGCTGCGGGATGTAATCGGCGCAGGGATCCGCCGCGAAGACGGCGCCGGTCCAGAGGACCGACGCCGCCACGACACAGAACGCGCCGGTGATGAGGGGTCTCATCGCGGGATCAATGCGTCGCCGAGAGACCGATGGTCAGGGTCTCGGCGGCCTGTTCCTGGCTCCCCCCGGCAGCAAGCTGGTTCGAGGCGCGATAGGCAATGCTGTCGGCAACCGGGGCGCCCGAGAGGGTCTCGACCTCGCCAGCGATCTCGGTCAGCCGGGCCTCGACCGCGGCGGCATCCGCCGAGCCCGCGGCCAGCTCGTCGCGGATCGCGTGCAGCTCGTCCGAGAACGCATCCATGCTGTCGCCATCGGGGCGGGTCTCGATATAGGTGCGGATCGCCCAGGCGGCTTCCTGGCCCAGGAGCTCGCCGAAGGCGGGCATCTTGGTGGTGCCGTTCTGGGTGTAGCCGTGGCGGAAGCGCTCGACATACCACTCGTCGCCGTATTCCTCGGCCTCGAGGAAGCGCAGGTCCGGTGCGAGACCGCCCGAGATCACTTCAAGCCCGTGGCAGCGCGCGCAGTTCTGGTTGTAGCCCGACGAGCCGATGGACACGGCGGTCGCCCAGACCTCCTCGCCGGCGGCTTCGGCACGGTAGGGGTTCTCGGTCAGCCACTCTTCGCCCAGTTCGGGCAGGCCGGTGGTGTCGACGGCCTGCGGCGCGACATCGCCGTGGCCGAAGGCCAGCGTGGCGGTCAGGGTCAGCGCGGCAGCGCCGAGGGCGCGGGTCGTAAGGGTCATGGTCAGCTCCTCTCCGGAGACGGGCTATGGGACGTCTCCCTCGCCGTTTGTGATACGTGGAGGGCGCCGGGCGAGGGTATTGGACTTTGGTCACAAGATGCCGCGCCGCGGCGTCTCCGGTCTGGGACATTGGTCGTATTGGCGCGCACCCGCGCGGTTTCTAGCCTGCGCCCGAGGGAGTCCACCATGCGCACACGACTGTTCCACGGCCTTGCCGCCATCTCGCTGACGCTGTCGCTGAGCCTGCCCGCGACCGCCACGACGCAGGTCGCGCAGGAGGGCCTGACCGTCGAGATCGGCTATCTCCGGCAAGAGGTCGCGCGCCCGCCGACGCTGACCGAGCGGGACATCCCGCCCGCCGATCTGGGCCTCAAGGGCGCAGAGCTCGGGATCTCCGAGAACGCCACGACCGGCATGTTCCTGGGCCAGAGCTACAGCCTGTCGACCACCGTCGTGCCCGAAGGCGGCGATGTGGCAGAAGCCCTGGCCAGTGCCGTCGCGGGGTCCGACCTGATCCTGCTCGACGCGCCCGCCGAGACGCTGATCGCCGCCGCCGATGCCTACCCGGAGACGCTGTTTTTCAACGTCTCGGCCCCGGATGTGAGCCTGCGCGCGGGCGACTGCCGCCCGAATCTCCTGCACACGCTGCCGTCCTACGCGATGCGCGCCGATGCGCTGGCGCAGATGCTCGTCTGGGCGCAGTGGCGCGATATCGCGCTGATCACCGGGCCTCATCCCGCCGACCGCGCGTTCGGTGCGGCCATCGAAGCCTCGCTGACCAAGTTCGGACTGGAGATCGGCAGCCGCGCCGACTGGACCATCGACGCCGATCTGCGCCGCAGCGCCGGGACCGAGGTGCGCATGCTCACCCAGGGACTGGGCGAGTTCGACGTGCTGCTCGTTGCCGATGAGGTCCATGATTTCGGTCGCTACCTGCTCTACAACACCTGGCTGCCGCGCCCGGTGATGGGCTCCGAAGGTCTGGTGCCCTCGGCCTGGGCGCCGGTGATCGAGCAATGGGGCGCGCTGCAACTCCAGGGCCGGTTCCACGACATCGCGTCGCGCGACATGCAGGATGTCGATTACGCCGCCTGGGCCGCTGTTCGCTCCATCGGCGAGGCGGTGACGCGCACCGGCGTCGAGGATGTCGCGACCTTGCGGGAATTCATCCTGGGATCGGAGTTCGAGCTGGCGGGGTTCAAGGGCAAGCCGATGTCCTTCCGGGACTGGAACGGCCAGCTCCGCCAACCCATCGCGCTGGCCCATCCGCGCGCGCTGGCGGGCGAGGCGCCCTTCGACGGGTTCCTTCACCAGACCGACCCGCTCGACACGCTCGGCCTCGACCGAAGCGATGCGGGCTGCACGGCCTTTGGTGGGTGAGGGGCGATCATGACCGGTGACGTGGTGAAACGATCGACGCGTCGCAGCGCGCGGAGCAAGCCCGGGCTCCTGTCGGCGGTTTCGGCCGCCGTGCTTCTGGCGTCGCCTGGGCTGGCGGACGAGATCTGGGTCACCAACGAGAAGGACGACACGATCTCGGTCATCGACACCGACACGCTCGAGGTCACGCGCACCATCGCGACAGGAGACCGCCCGCGCGGCATCACCTTCGCGCATGACTATTCGGTGGTCTATATCTGCGCCTCCGACAGCGACGCGGTGCAGGTCATGGACCCGGAGACGGGCGAGGTTCTGCATGATCTGCCCTCGGGCGAGGACCCCGAGCAGTTCGCGCTGCATCCCGACAACCGCCATCTCTACATCGCCAACGAAGACGACGCGATCACCACCGTGGTCGATACCGAGACCCGCACCGTGGTGCGCCAGATCAATGTCGGCATCGAGCCCGAGGGGATGGCCGTCTCGCCCGACGGGACCATCGCGATCACCACCTCCGAGACCACCAACATGGCGCATTGGATCGACACCGGGACCGGTGCCCTGATCGCCAATACGCTTGTCGATTCCCGTCCGCGTCACGCCGAGTTCGTGAAGGGCGGGACCGAGCTCTGGGTCTCGTCCGAGATCGGCGGCACGATCACCGTCTTCGACGTCGAGACTAAGGCCGAGAAGGCCAAGATCGGATTCGAACTGCCGCGCATCCTGCCGAGCCTGATCCAGCCCGTGGGCTTCGAGTTCACCGCGGATGACAGCCACGCCTTCGTCGCGCTCGGCCCGGCGAACCACGTCGCCGTGGTCGATGCGGAGACCTACGAGGTCGAGGAGTACATGCTCGTCGGGCGCCGGGTCTGGCACATGGCCTTCGACCGCGACAAGGATCGGCTTTTCACCACGAACGGCGTCTCGGGCGACGTGACCGTGATCGACGTTGAAAGCCGCAAGCCCCTGAAAACGATCAAGGTCGGACGGTTCCCCTGGGGCGCCGCGTTCCGCCCGACCGAGTGAGCGGGCTGGCAGCGCGTAGATTGCGCGCTAGGCTCATGGCCCGAGGAGACACAGATATGCATCGCATCGCCCTGGCCGTTCTGCTGGCCACTGCCACGCCGCTTGCCGCCGACGACTACGGCACGCTCAATCCCGACGAGCTGACCTGGGGCCGGATGCTCGAGAACGCCGAGCGCGGCGAGACCGACATGATGACCTGCGCTTCGGGCTACATGCTGACGAAATCCGGCAAGCATGGCGCGGCGCGGCGTCTCTTCGAGCGCTGCGCGGCGGCGGGCTATACCGGCGCGATGACCTGGATGAGCCAGCTCGACAACAACGGTCTCGGGGCCGAGTACAATCCCGATGCCTCCGCCGCCTGGGACCGGAAGGCCGCGGATGCGGGCGATCCGGTCGGGCAATTCAACCACGGCCTGAACCTCATGCGCGGGCACGGTATCGGCCGGGACGAGGCGGCGGGCCGGGCGATGGTCGACCGTGCCGCCGATGCCGGGCTCGACATCGCGCTGAGGCTCCAGCGGGCGGATTACAACCTCGACGAAGTGACCCCCGACGCCGACAACTGGCGCTACGCGCCGGGCTTCTGAGCCCTTAAGGCGCCCTCTACGACCATAGTACGAGGGCGCGGCATCCCCCTCCGAACCTGCCCCGACCCCCCGAATTTTCGCCGGATTCCCCCGGTTTCCGCCCCAAACACGTGGAATTTCCCGGGTTCGGAGCCGTTTTTGCGGTGCGACTCGGTTGGACTTGTCAAGCGTCCGAGGGTCGTACGACCAAAGCGCCGTATCCCGAGACCGCCGCAAGCGTCGATAGTCCCGCCATCACGCGCCGCAGGCCGATCCGGTGTCCGGCGTTTGGGAGATCGCACAGGGAGGACCAACATGAATCGTTTCGTCGCCATCGTCGTGGCGGGTATCCTGGTTGCCGGCGCCGCGGGCGCCAACGTGACCGAGGAAACCCTCGCCAACGACCAGGCCAGCACCAACCAGATCGTCACCAACGGCATGGGCCGGGATCTGCAGCGCTACTCGCCGCTCGAGATCATCAACAAGGACAACGTCGGCAAGATGGTTCCCGCCTGGGCCTTCTCGCTCGGCGGTGAAAAGCAGCGCGGTCAGGAGACCCAGCCGCTGATCTACGACGGCGTGATGTATATCACCGGCTCGTATTCGCGCCTCTACGCCATCGACGTGATGACCGGCGAAGAGCTCTGGCAGTATGACGCACGTCTGCCCGAGGGCATCCTGCCCTGCTGCGACGTGGTCAACCGCGGCGCCGCCATCTACGGCGACAAGATCTATTTCGGCACGCTCGACGCCCGCATCGTGGCGCTCGACCTCAAGACCGGCGATGTCGTCTGGCGCGACCAGATCGCCGATTACAAGGCCGGCTATTCCTACACCGCCGCTCCGCTGATCGTGGACGGGCTGATCGTCACCGGCAATTCCGGCGGCGAGTTCGGCATCGTCGGCGAAGTGCAGGCCCGTGACGCCGAGACCGGCGAGCTGGTCTGGACCCGTCCGGTGATCGAAGGCCACATGGGCACGCTGAACGGCGAAGAAAGCACCATGACCGGCGAGCTGAACGCAACCTGGCCGGGCGACATGTGGAAGACCGGCGGCGGGGCGACCTGGCTCGGCGGCTCCTACGACGCGCGCACCGACACGCTGATCTTCGGCACCGGCAACCCGGCACCCTGGAACAGCCACCTGCGCAACGCGGGCCAGCCCGTCGAGGGCAATACCGGCGACAACCTCTACGCCGCCTCGCGTCTCGGCATCGACCCCAAGACCGGCGAGATCAAGTGGCACTTCCAGAGCACGCCCCGCGAAGGCTGGGACTATGACGGCGTGAACGAGGTCGTGGCCTTCAACGACCGCGACGGCAACCAGCGTCTCGCGACCGCCGACCGGAACGGCTTCTTCTACGTCCTGAACGCCGAAGACGGTGCCTTCGTGTCGGCCAACCCCTTCGTCAAGGACATCACCTGGGCCGAGGGCATCGACGAAACCGGTCGCCCGATCTTCGTCGAGGACAACCGTCCCGGCGATCCGACCGAGGCCGCGGAAGGCAACAAGGGTGAGGTCGTGTTCTCCTCGCCGTCCTTCCTTGGCGGCAAGAACTGGATGCCGATGGCGTTCAGCCAGAAGACCGGCAACTTCTACGTTCCCTCGAACGAGTGGGGCATGGATATCTGGAACGAGCCGATCACCTACAAGAAAGGCGCCGCCTATCTGGGCTCGGGCTTCACCATCAAGCCGAACTACGAAGACCATATCGGCTCGCTCAAGGCGATCGACCCCGCCACCGGCGACTGGGTCTGGGAGTACAAGAACGACGCGCCTCTCTGGGGTGGCGTGATGACCACTGCGGGTGGCCTCGTGTTCTTCGGCACGCCCGAGGGCAAGTTCCTCGCTCTCGATGACGAGACCGGCGAAGAGCTGTGGTCGTTCCAGACCGGCTCCGGCATCGTCGGCCAGCCCGTCACCTGGGACATGGACGGCGAGCAGTATGTCTCGGTGATCTCCGGCTGGGGCGGCGCGGTTCCGCTCTGGGGCGGCGAGGTGGCCAAGAAGGTCAACTACCTCAACCAGGGTGGCATGGTCTGGACGTTCAAGCTGCCGAAAGAGCTTGCCTCGAACGAGTGACCCCTCCCCACTCCACGAAGGCATCGACGCCCGGACCATCGGTCCGGGCGTCTTGTCTTTTCACTTGCCGAACTTGAGGCCCGGCCTCGGCGCTGCGATGCTGTCCCTGACGGAAAAGGAAAGGGACCGGGCATGGAGCCGCGCATCATCCGCTACGACGACATTCGCGACAGGCTTTCCTGGTCGGGCGCGGTCGAGGCGCTGCGGAGCGGGCATCTCCTCCCCCGCGCCGAAATGGGCGATCTCTTCCTCGGACCGCCTGACGCCACGCTCCTGACCCGCGCGGCGCGGATCGAGGGGCTGGGTTACGCGGTGAAATCGGTGACGGTGCTCGGCGACAACCCGTCCGTCGGATTGCCGTCGGTCCAGGGCGCGATGTTCTTCTTCGAGCCCGAGCACGGCCAGCTTGCCGCGATGATCGACAGCCGCCTCGTGACCGAGATCAAGACCGCCGCCGATTCGCTTCTGGCGGCGACGCTTCTCGCCCGCCCGGACAGCGAGCGGCTGCTGATCGTCGGGGCAGGCACCGTCGCGGCGAGCCTGATCTCGGCCTATCGCGCCGGGTTTGCCGATCTGAAGCAGATCTCGATCTGGGCCCGCCGACCCGAGCAGGCGCAGGCGCTGGCGGAGGGGCTGGACGGGGTCGAGGCCGTCACCGATCTCGAAGAGGCCGCCGGGCAGGCCGATATCATCGCCACCGCGACCATGGCGCGCGACCCGGTTCTGCAGAGCAATTGGATCGCGCCCGGCACCCATGTCGATCTGATCGGCGCCTTCCGGGCCGATATGCGCGAGGCGGATGACGACCTGATGGCGCGCGCCCGGCTCTACGTGGACAGCAGTGAGACGACTCTGGGGCATATCGGCGAGCTGATCATCCCGATCCGCACTGGCGCGATCACCGAAGACGCGGTCCTCGGGGAGTTCTACGACATCGTGCCGGACCCGCCGGTCCGCGACGCCGAGGCGATCACCGTGTTCAAGAATGGCGGCGGCGCGCATCTCGACCTGATGATCGCCGACTGGATCGTGCGAGAAGCGGCCGCGCTGAACTGATCCGTCCTCAGGCCACCAGCGCCGCGAGCTCTTTCGCGATGGCGTGTCCGAGCGCGGCATGGGCCTCGGGGCCGAAATGGACGCCGTCCGATCCGACCTCGATCACCGTTCCCGCGTCGAGGCATCGCGCGCCGAACCGTTCGGCCTGAGCGGCGAAGGCCGCGCCGAGACCGGCGCCGCGCACATCGCTGTCGCGGAAGATCTCGGAGAAGGGCGCGACCCCGCGCGGGCAGGGCGGCGCGACAAGCAGAACGGGCAGGCCGGGGCAGTGAAACGCCACCGCCCGCAGGAGCCGCGCCGCCCCTTGGGCGACCTCGGTGGCGGACGGCCCGAACCGCGCCTTGAGATCGTTGGTGCCCAGCATGATCACGCAGGCATCGAGCGGCACATGGCTTTTCAGGACCGCCGGGAGGACCGCCAGCCCGTCAAGATGCGCGCCCTCGACCGGGTCGGCGAAGACCGTGGTCCGGCCCGGCAACCCCTCTTCGATCAGCTCCCAACCCGGGCCGAGCATCGCGGCGGCGACGCCGGGCCAGCGGACATCGCGGGCGAACCGCCGGGGCGGATCGAAGAGCGACGCGTAGGGCTCGGTCCCGTGGGTGTTGCTGTCGCCGTAGAGAAGGGCGCGCTTCACCACCGGCGCGCGCCTCAGCGCAGGCCCGATCGCGCGATCTGTTCGGCGAGCTGGCTCGTGGCCTGTCCGCGGGCGGCGGCGATCTGCGGCGCGCCGGCGTCCTCAGGAAGCGGCACCTCGATGGCGAAGCGGCCCGAGCGGTTGCGGCCCAGTTCCTCTGGCGCGACGTAATACTGCCCGGCAAGGCGGAAGGTCCCGCGCGACGTGGCCAGCATGTCCTCGACCCGCACATCGACCTTGGCGGCCGGGAAATCGCGGAAGGGCCAGGGCTCTGCCGCGACGGTCGCACCGGTGATCTGGTCGAGCGTGCTGGCCAGCTGCAGCGTCATCGCGCGCGACGGCAGATCCGCCCAGAGCGGCCCGAAGGCGACGATGGCGCCGTCGGGGTCCTGCGCGTAGATTTCCTCGCCCTCGGCATAGGTCGGCAGCGTCACCTCGACGACCTCGATGGTGCCGTAGAGCGACGGGATGCGGGCCTCGGGCTCCGGCGTGATCGTGGCGTAGCGCGCGTCCGAGCCGCATCCGGCAAGCGCGGCGGCAAGGGCGAGGGCGGAGAAGATGCGTGTCATGCGTTAGCGTCCAAGAATGAGAGAGTTCGGATTGCGTTCGAGCTGCCGGGCCAGCCGCTCGATGGCGGACGCGGCGGCCTCGACCTGGCGGATCGCCTCGCGCGTGGAGCGCGAGAACTGGCTGTCGGCATTGTAGGCGGTGAGCGTCGTGCCGGCCTGCGCCGCGACCTGGCGCAGATCGGCGGCGAGCCGCGGCAGGACCGAGGTGGCGTTGGCCACGGCATCCGCCGCCTGCCGCGCCGAGGCGAGCGCGGCATTGGCGTTCTCGACGATGCCACCCTGGCGCAGCTCTTCGAGCGTCTCGCGCAGCTGGGTCAGCGCGCCATTCAGCTCGGCCGGAAGCTCGCGGGTGCTGGGCTGATCGACCAGCGCATCGACCGAGGTCAGGAGCGTCGAGGCACGCTCGGCGAGCGTTTCCAGATCGACCTCTGCGGCCTCCGAGACAACCGCGCGTGCGTCCTCGACAAGGCCGGGCAGCCCGTCGGCGGCGGCGGCCACGTCGTCGATGGCCTGGGTCAGGCGGGCGACGGTGTCCTGGGTCTCGATCTCGGCCACGAGCCCGGTGACCCCGCTGGCGGTCTCCTCGAGCTCGGCGACAAGGCCCGAGACGCGCTCGGGCAGGGCCTGCACCGCCTCGCTTTCGGTGATCTCGCGGACCGAGGCTAGAAGCTGGCGCAGCTCGCCCGGGATCGCCTGCGTCTCGGTATCGCTGACCAGCGCGTCGGCGTCGGACAGGAGCGCCGAGAGCTCGGAGGAGAGCGCTTCGAGCCCCAGCCCCTGCACCTGCGCGATCACCGCCTGCACCTCTTCGAGAAGCGCGGGCAGGCGTTCGCTGCTGGTGGCGACGTTCTCGGCGGTGGTCGCCACGTTCTCGGCGAGGCCGCCCTCTTCCAGCGTCTCGATCAGCTCGCTGACGCCGTCGACGGTGCTCAGGAGCTCCTCGAAGAGCGCCGCGACCTGGTCGGGCAGTCCCTGAACGCCGTCGCTGTCGGTGACGCCGCGGACCGACGACAGGATGCCGCGAATCTCTCCGGGCGCGGCCTGCAGATCGGGGCTCGCGACCAGCTCGGTGGCGGCGTTGAGGAAATCGGTGACCGAGGTCATGACCTCTTCGATCGGCAGCGCGCTGACCCGCTGCAGGACGCCCTGCGCGGTGGCCGTCACGTCGGTCACATCGGCATCGGCGGTCGGGATGAGCGGCAGCGGATCGCGGTTGCGGTCAAGCGACGCGGGCGGCGCGTCGGGCAGGAGTGCCAGCTCCACCTTGAGCCCGCCGGTCAGCAGCGACGCATTGGTGAGCCGCGCGCGCAGGCCCTCTTCGATCCGGGTTTCGAGATAGTCGAGAAGGTCGTTCTCCCCGGCCTCCTCGCCCAGCCCGATCCGGCCCGGGTTGATCCGGACCGACGCGATCAGGCGGACCGAGCCGTCGCCGAAGCGGTCGCGATCGACCAGCCCGGAGATCGAGGTGACCTCGCCCACGCGCAGCCCGCCCAGCTCGACCGGGGCACCCGCGGAGAGCCCCGAGAGGTTCTCGGGGAAGATCATCGCCAGGCTGACCGCCTCGCCTTCGCCCTCGACCAGGAAATCGTCGCGGGCGGCTTCCTCGCTGGCGAAGAGCTCGAAGGTCATGCCCTCGGCGAGCGGCGCGCCGCCCGAGCCGAGCGTGTCGAAGGTGACGCCGCCGGAAATCAGCGAGGCGAGCGAGGTGAAGTTGAGCTTCGCGCCGCCCGCACCCAGCGAGAAGGAGAAGCCGGAGATGTCCCAGAACCGGGTCGAGCTGGTGATGTAGGCGGTGTGGGGATCGTAGATCACGATGGGCGCGGTGACGCCCGAGCCGTCCTCGTTGACCGAGGAGCCGCCGACCTTGCCGACCTCGACCCCCTTGTAGAGAACCGGCGTTCCCGCGGCGGGCAGGCCCTCGTCGGAGCTGATGATGAACTCGATGCCCTCGTTGTTCGCACCGAGAAGCGGCGCGGTGTCGAGACCTTCGAACCTGTAGGCCGTGCCGCCCGGCTCGTCGTCCCAGGCGCCCTGGATGTAGACGCCCGAGAGCACCGTATCGAGACCCGAGATGCCCTGCGCGGTGACCTCGGGGCGCACCACCCAGAACCGCGCGTCGGCGTCGATATAGGGTGCCAGGGCCTTGTCCACGCGGATGCCCACGACGACATGCTCCAGATCCTCGCCGAACCGGACCGACTCGACCGTGCCGACCGAGATGTCGCGGAAGCGCAGCTGGGTCTCGTCGGCGGTGATGCCGGCGGCCTGCTGGAAGGAGACCTCGATCACCGGGCCTTGCGCGTTGTAGTTCCGCCAGGCGGCGCCGAGCGCCACGGCCAGCGCGATGATCGGGATCGCCCAGACGACGGAGGCGCGGTCCCAGATCGAGCGGCGCTCGGTTTCGATGGGAACGGGCTGGGGCTCATTGGGGCTCTGCGGCTGGTCGGTCACGTCTTGGTCGTCCTTTTTGCGCCTTCCGGGGGGTCCCAGAACAGGCGCGGGTCGAAGGATTGTGCGGAAAGCATCGTGAAGATCACCGAGAGCGCGAAGGTCAGCGCCGCCGGGCCGGGGCGGATCGAGGCCACCACCGAAAGCTGCACGAGCGAAGAGAGGATGGCCACGACGAAGACGTCGATCATCGACCAGCGGCCGATGAACTCCACCAGCTCATAGAGATGGTGCCGCCGCTCCGCCGAGACGGTCGAGCCATGCCCGACCGAGAGCGCCAGAAAGGCGATGGCGAGGAACTTGCCGACCGGGATCAGCACCGAGGCGATCAGGATGATCGCCGCCACCCCGTAGGAGCCGTGATGCGCCAGCTCGACCGCGCCGCCGACGATGGTGCTGTCCGAGGTCGACAGGAGCGTCCGGGTCACGAGCATCGGGTAGAGGTTCGCGGGGATGTAGCAGATCACGCCCGCGATCCACCACGCCCAGACCCGTTGCAGGGCATGATCGTCGCGCGAGACGAGATGCGCCCCGCAGCGCCCGCAGCGCTCCCGGCCCAGGGGCCAGACCCGGGCGCAGCGGCGGCAGGCGACGAGGCCCGCCTCTCGCGCGGTCACTCCGCGTCCAGTTCCAGGGATTTCCATACCGAAAACGTACACAGGTAATTGTCATTGATGAGCACAAGGATGACCAGCGCGGAGAACATCCAGAAGGCGAGGCCGAAGCCGATATGGGCAAGCGAGGCGACCTTGACCAAGGCCACCGCGCAGCCGATCGCGAAGATCTCGGCCATCGCCCAGGGCTTCAGCGTCTGGCTCAGGCGGAAGGCGCGGCGCGCATGGGCGTAGGGCTTTCTGTCGCCGACGATGGGGATCAGCACGTAGAGGATCAGGAGCGTGCGCAGGAGCGGCAGGATCACGATCATCGCGGCCACCCCGATGGAGAGCGCCGCGAGCGGTCCCGACCGGAAGGCCGAAGCCGCGTCGAGGATCGAGGCCTCGTTGCCGAAGCCGCGCGCGTCGATCGACAGGAAGGGGAAGAACAGCGCCGAGACCACCAGGATGAACACCGCCACGGTCAGCGCGATGATCTTCATGCCCGCCTGCCGCTTCGGCGCGATCAGCACCGTGTGACAGCGGGTACAGACGGCGCGCTGGCCGACCTCCGGCATGCGCGCGGTATAGAGCGCGTCGCAATTGGGACAGGCCATCATCTCGGCCAGATCGCTTGCGGCGTAGCGGGGATCGTTGGGCTGTGCTGCGGTCGCAGTCACGATGCGCTCTCCTTCAGGGGCCAGACGCCCGGAACTTTGATCGGCGGGATCTTAGAGGCTCACCGCCCGGTGTCCATCCGTCGCGAAGGAGCCTGTCGCACACGATGCAGCGAGGGCGCAATCCGCGGCACGGCCGATCAGCGCACCAGCGCGCTGATGTCGCGGAAGCGCGGGTGCTCGGCGGTGCCCATCCATTCGAAAAGGACCATTTCCGAGGTAACGATCTCTGCGCCGTGATCGCGCATCCGGGCAAAGGCCGCCTGGCGGTCGCTTTCCTTGCGCGATCCGGTCGCGTCAGCCACCACCGCGACGGCGCGGCCCGTCGCACGCAGAGACAGCACGGTCTGGAGCACGCAGACATGCGATTCGACGCCGCAGATCACCAGGTCGCTTTCCCCGTCGAGCGACCTTGCGAGGCTCGGGCTGCCGCAGCAGTCGAAGGACATCTTGGCGAGCGCCTCGCCGGGCGCGATCTGCAGCTCGGCCACCGTCGGTCCCAGCTTCTCGGGTTTCTGTTCGCTGACCACGCGCGGGATCTCCAGCATCCGCGCCGCGGCGATCAGGCGCGCCGCCGCCGCGGTGCGCGCCTCCGCGTCGTCGATCGCGCGCATCAGGCGCTCCTGCATATCGATCACAAGGAGGCTTGAGGCAGCGGCAGTCAGGGCAGGCATGGGGCGGTCCTTATCGGCGAGGGGAATGCGCCTAGTCTAGACCGCCACGCGGCGGGGGCCAATGCTTCCGCTTGCCCGTCGCAGCCGCTATGGCTGGGTCATGAGGATACCCGACGCCCGCCTGCGCCTGTGCGCCACCTGCCTCGACGCGCCCGAGGCGGCGCGTGACACTCTGCAAGCAGCGCTCGAGGCCGCCGGTCTGAGCGCCGAGGTGACGCTGTCGGACTGCATGAACGGCTGCGCCCACCCCGCGAGCCTGGCGCTGCAGGGCGAGGGCCGGGCGACCTATTTCTTCTCGGATGTGCGCCCCGATGCAGACCTGGCCGACATCGTCGGCACGACGCGCGCCTATCTCGCCGCAGAGCGCGGGTGGATCGAGGACGCGACCGCCTGTGGCCGGTTGCGGATGCTGCTCGTCGGACGGGTGCCCGCGCTCTAGGCCGCGCGGGTCTCGGCTGCCGTCTCGGAGCGGGTGCGCAAGTATCCGGCAAGGGCGCCGGTCACCATCCAGGCGAAGAGCCCGATCCCCAGCGCGCGCGGCGCGAAGACCGAGGCGAGCTCGGCCGGGGCTGCGCTCCAGTAGCTCTCGGGCTGCGGCGCGCCGATCAGATGGGGCCCAAGCACCAGGACAATGGCCGCGCCCCATGCACGGGCCGAGGCCCCGAAGGCGAGACACCAGAGCCCGAGCCCGGTCGCCGCGACGCAGGCGATCCACCAGACCTGCCGCATCGCGATATCCGCCGCGGCTCCGCCCGGCAGGGCCACGCCCAGCGACACCGCGGGGGCGAGTTGCACCGCCACGAACCCGGCGGCGCCCCAAAGAAGGCCCGCGCGCGCCGTTACGGCATGGCCGCGGCTCTCGGCCAGCGCCATCAGCGCGGTCAGGATCAGCGCGTACCCCGCATAGATCAGGATGGAGAACAGGATCGTCAGCCCGTTCCGGGCCAGGTCGATCCCGGCTGCGATCTCGGTCGCACCATGCCCATGCGCCTCGCCGCCCGCGGCGGGGATCGATGCGATCTCGTAGGCTTCGGCTTCGATGAGAAGCGGCTGAAGCAGGACCAGTTGCAGCACGGCCGCAACAAGACCCGCGGCGGCGCCCGCAAGGAGCGCGCCGGTCAGAAGACGGCTCAGCATCGGATCAGTGGCAGGGGAAGCCGGTCGCGTGACGCATGTCATGCGCCGCGTCGTGGAGCGCGGCGGCCTGCACGTGGCCCGCCACAAAAACGATTCCGGCACCGAGCGCGAAGGTCAGCGCGATGGCGGCGAGATGCGACACGGAGGTGTCACGGAGGGCGGTCAGCGCTTGGGTCATCTTCGTTCTCCTTGCCGTCCAACCCGACGGCTTTGATATGGTCCCGTGCCCGGCAGGTCTCCTGGCTCGCGGGTCAAAGCGCATAGGCCTGCCTTCCCCGGATGGCTCCGAGTGGCGTTCCTGGCCGGGCGCTCGCCGCTTACAGTCGCGGGGGCGGCTTCGGACTGGCCCCTTGGGGGGCGTCACCGACATTCCCTTTTGGCCGAACCCTCGCGGATCCGGCACCGAACACCTTCCTGCTTAGGGCAAACGGGTCGCCCGATGCAATGACAAAGCAACGGCCGCTCGACGCCGCAAGAGATAGATGTCCATGATCCAGCCATGGTCCTTGCGCGCCTCGGACCTCAGGCGCGGAATCTCGCGCGCCATCTCCGCAAGGGGACCGTGCGCGAGGATCTCCTGCGGCATCCCGAGATAGGCGCCCCACCAGATCTCCAATCCTTCGGGATCGAGAGTGGTGAAGGCGGTCGCGCCGTCGAGCATCACCGCGACGGTCTCTGCGCCCTTCGGCCAGCCGGTCTCGCGCAGCCGACGCCCGGTGGTGATCGTGACCTCGCCCCCGACGGTGTTGAGCGGGATCGCATGCGCGGCGGTCAGGGCCTGCAGCGCGGTGATCCCCGGGATCACCCGCAGGCGCGGCGCCGGATCGAGCCGCGCCGCGATCCGGAGCGTCGAATCGTAGAGCGACGGATCCCCCCAGACCAGAAGCGCCACCCGCTCGGCCCCCGCCGGGATCGCGCCGCGCCAGGCCTCGGCGATGGCGTCGTGCCAGGCCTCGACCGCGTCGAGATAGGGCCGCTCGGCGTCCCGGACCGGCAGATCGAAGGCGCGAACCGGCGCGTCGGGCCTGATCCGGTCGACGATCAGGCGCCGCAGATCGGCCAGCTCGCGCTTCTCCTCGCCCTTGAGCGGGATCAGGAGGACATCGGCCTCGTGGATCGCGGCCTCTCCGGCGCGGGTCAGGTGATCGGGATTGCCGGTGCCGATCCCGATGAGCAGAAGCTCCATCAGCCCGCCTCCGCCGCGAGCGGCCCGTAGAGGATCAGCGCCGCGGCGCTGCTCCGCCCGGCCTCGAGCGTCCGGGCAAGCTCCGCGACCGTGCTGCGCGCCAGCGATTGCTCCGGGGTCGAGACCGCCTCGGCCAGGAGCGCCGGGGTCGCCTCGGGCAGGCCGCGCGGGAAGAGCGCCTGCGCCAGGGCCGGGAAGGTCCGCTTGCCCATGAACACCACCGTGGTCGCCGACGGGTCGGCAAGCGCGTCGAGATTGATGTCCTCGGGCAGCGCGCCGGTCTGGTCGTGGCCGGTGACGAACTGCACCCGCCGCGCGGTCAGGCGGCGCGTCAGCGGGATGCCCGCCGCCGCCGCGGCCGCCACCGCCGAGGGCACTCCCGGGATGATCTCGTAGCCGATCCCGGCCTCGCGGAGCGCGACCAGCTCTTCCTCGAGCCGCCCGAACAGTCCCGAATCGCCGGATTTCAGCCGCACCACCCGCGCGTTCTCCTGCGCGTAATCCACCAAGAGGCGGCTGACATGGTGCTGTTTCGGCGATGGCCGACCGGCCCGCTTGCCGACGCCCACAAGATCGGCCCCGGGCCGCGCATGCGACAGGATCGGCCCCGAGGACAGGTCGTCGAAAAGCACCGCGTCGGCGCGGCGCAACCGATCGACGGCCTTCAGGGTCAGAAGCTCCGGATCGCCGGGCCCGGAGCCCACGAAACTGACGAACCCTCTCATGGCGTCTCTCCGGCGATGAGGTGAAAGAACGTGCCGCTGACATGCCCGCGCACCGATCCGGTCTCCGGGACCGGCGCGCCATCGGCATCGGTGACCTGCGCGAGCGGCGCGTCGGGCTGCTCGAGGATGGTCGAATAATGGAACTCGTGCCCCCGGAGATGCGCGCCGGGAGGCTGCCCCGGCATCGGCGCGGTCAGCGTGGCGCGGCGATAGCCCAGGTGAAACTTCCGGGTCTCGTAGGAGGTCACGAGCCCCAGAAGCCCCGCCATCCGGTGCCGCACGCCCTCCTTGTCGATCAGCGCCTCGCCGAGCGCCATGTAGCCGCCGCACTCGCCATGGACGGGCCGGGTTTCGGCATGACGCCGGAGCCCCGCGCGGAAGGTCTCGGCGGCGGCAAGACGCCCGGCATGCAGCTCGGGATATCCGCCGGGGAGCCAGACCAGATCGGCCGCGGGATCGGGCGCCTCGTCGGCCAGGGGCGAGAACATCCGGATCTCGGCCCCCGCCGCCCGCCAGCCCTCGAGAAGATGCGGATAGGTGAAGGAAAACGCCGCGTCGCGCGCCAGCGCGATGCGCTGCGCGGGAGGCGTCGGCAGCGCGCCCGCCGCGCCGAGCCGTGCGCCAGAGGCCGCGGCGATGATCGCCCCGAGATCGACATGCGCGCGCAGGAACGCGGCGTAGCCCGCGATCGCCTCTTCCAGATCGGGATGCTCGACCGCCTGGATTAGACCGAGATGCCGCTCGGGCAGGGTCAGATCGCCCCGGCGCGGGAGCACGCCCAGAACCGGCATCCCGGCCCGCTCCATGCCCAGTCGCGCCAGCCGCTCGTGACGGGGCGAGGCGCAGCGGTTCAGGATCACCCCCGCGAAGGGCAGATCCGGCAGGTAACTCCGGAACCCGAGCGCGGTGGCCGCCGCCGATTGCGCCTGCCCGCCGATATCGAGCACCAGCACCACCGGCCAGCCGAAGCGCAGCGCGGTCTCCGCGCTCGACCCGAAGCCCGCGCGGCCCTGAGTCGCGACCCCGTCGAAGAGCCCCATCGAGCCCTCCGCGACGACGATATCCGCGCCCGCCGCCTGCGCCGAAATCGCGCCCAGAAGCGCCTCGTCCATCGCCCAGCTGTCGAGGTTGAACGACGCCCGTCCCGCCGCGGCCAGGTGGAAGGCCGGGTCGATGTAATCGGGCCCGGATTTGAAGGGCTGCACCACGTGCCCGTCCTCGCGGAGCGCCCGCAAGAGGCCCAGCATCACCGTCGTCTTGCCGGTCCCCGACGCCGGGGCCGAGATCATCACGCCCCGCATCGCGCCACCCGCCTGGTTTCATCTGTCTGGAAATATCCCGGAGAGCGCGAGAGGCAGCGCCTCTCGCATGCGGGCCGGAAGCCCGCATCGCCCGCGCTCCGAAGGCGCAACCGACGGTCAATCATCGCCATGCTGCCACTCCGACCAGGGCGATGCGGCCGATTGCGGGCGATAGCGCCGGTCGTAATCCGCCGCATAAAGACAGCTCTCCGCGAAGCCCTGGGCCCCGAGCGCCGGTCCGACGAGGATCAGCGCCGTCCGCGTCACATGCGCGCCGATCTCCTCGCCGATCCGGCCCAGGGTCGAGCGCAGGATCTCCTGGTCCGGCCAGCTCGCGCGCCAGACCAGCGCGACCGGGCAATCGGTGCCGTAATACGGCGTCAGCTCGCGGGTGATCTTGTCGAGGTTCTGCACCGACAGGTGCAGCGCCAGCGTCGCGCCGGTCGCGGCAAATGCGGCCAGCGTCTCGCGCTCGGGCATCGACGAGGCGCGGCCCGGCGTGCGTGTCAGCACCACCGATTGCGCCACGCCGGGCAGGGTCAGCTCGGCCCCGAGCGCCGCGGCGGCGGCGGCAAAGCTCGGCACCCCCGGCGTCACCGAGACGGGGATGTCGAGCGCGCGCAGGCGACGGAGCTGCTCGCCCATCGCCGACCAGACCGACAGATCGCCCGAATGCAGGCGCGCCACGTCCCGCCCTTCGGCGGTCGCGGCGCGGCATTCCTCGATGATCTCGTCGAGCGACAGCGGCGCGGTGTTCACGATCCGCGCGCCTTCCGGGCAATGCGCGAGGATCGCTTCTGGCACGAGCGACCCGGCATAGAGGCAGACCGGGCAGGACGCGATCAGGTCGCGGCCCCGCAAGGTCAGGAGATCTGGCGCGCCCGGACCGGCGCCGATGAAATGGACGGTCATGCAGGGTCTCCTTCTGCAAGCGCGCAGGTCGCGTGCCGGTCGGGCGAGATCACCCGCGCGCCGAGGAGCCGCGCTCCGGGACCGGCGGCCGCCAGCGCCGCCGCCTCGGCCACGCTTCCCGTCGCGCGCGCGGCCTCCGAGGCCTCGGAGCGGGTGCGGGTGTCCTGTCCGACGAGCGCGTCGGAGGACACCGCCGACACGGGCAGGCCGGTCTTTGTCGCGAACCCGGCGAAGCTGTCGCTCGTGGCCTTGTCCGCGACCGTCGCGATCCGCTCGGCACGACATCCCTGCGCGCGCTCCGCCGCGATCAGCGCATCGGCAAGGCTCTCCACCGTGGCGGCGCGCCTGAACCCGAACCCGGCAACGATCATGTCGTGACCCTCCACTGCACCACCGGATAGGCGCTGCGCCAGCCGCGTTTGGACCCGAGCGGCACCGCTTCGGACAGCGCGATGCGCAACAGATCGCCACCGCGCTCGGCCTGCGCCGCTGCCAGCAGCGCCTCGCTTTCCAGCGTCACCGCATTGGCAACGATCCGTGTCCCGGCCGGAAGGCGCGCGAAGAGCGACTCGAGAAGCGCCGCCGACAGCCCGCCGCCGACGAAGACGGCCTCAGGCATTGCCAGCCCGTCCAGCGCCTCGGGCGCGGAGCCGGTCACGACCTGCAACCGGTCCTGCCCGAGCGCCGCGGCGTTGCGCCCGATCCGCGCGGCGCGGTCGGCGCGGGGCTCTATGCTGATCGCCTGCGTGGTCGGATGGGCCATGAGCCATTCCAGCGCCACCGAGCCCGAGCCGCCCCCGATATCCCACAAAAGCTCATGCGGCCTCGGCGCGAGGGCCGAGAGCGTCAGCGCCCGGACAGGCCGCTTTGTGATCTGCCCGTCGCTTTCGAACAGCGTATCCTCGCGGCCCGAGGCGCAGGGGATCGTCTCTCCCGCGCCCGTGATATCGAGCGCCACGAGAACCGGATGCGCGAAGCTTCCCGATAGGGTTTCGGCGCGGTGCGATGTGATCCGTTCGCGCGGACCTCCCAGCGCCTCCATCACGGTCAGTGTGCTCTCGCCGAAGCCGAGCGCCGTGACATAGGCGGCCAGATCGCCGACCGCCGCCCCGTCGCGCAAGGTGACTAGGAGCCGGAGACCGGCCGCGAGATCGGGACGGAGCCGCGACAGCGGCGCGGCGTGCAGACCGTGGCAGCGGAGCGTCTCGAGCGGCCAGCCCAGCCGTGCCGCAGCAAGCGAGAAGCAGGACGGCGCGGGGAAAGCCCGCCATTCACCCGGGGCCAGGTGCCGCGCAAGCACCGCGCCCGCGCCGAACCAGAACGGATCGCCGGAGGCCAGGACCACTACCCGCCGCCCGCGCTGATCCAAAAGCGGGGCGATACCGTCGGCGAAGGGCACCGGCCAGGTCTGGCACTCGGCGGCGAGATCGGGCAGGAGCGCGAGGTGGCGGGCGGCCCCCATCACCAGGTCGGCCTCTGCGAGCGCACGGGCGCTTGCAGGTGCAAGGCCCTCCGGTCCATCTTCGCCGAGCCCGACAATGGTCAGCCAGGGAGTGTCAGACATGGTGCCGAACCTCCTCGTTCTCGCGGGCACGACCGAGGCCACGGCCTTGGGCAAGGCACTGGCCGAGGCGGGCCTCACCGCGACCCTGTCCCTGGCGGGCCGGGTCGAACGACCCGTGCGCCAGCCCCTGCCGATGCGGATCGGCGGCTTCGGCGGTGTCGACGGGTTGCGGGCGTTTCTCCGGTCCGAGCGTATCACTCATGTCGTCGACGCGACCCATCCCTTTGCCGCGCAGATGAGCGCCAATGCCGTCGAGGCCTGCGCCGCCGAGGGCGTCCCGCTCGTGGCGCTGACCCGACCGGCCTGGAGCGCCGGGGCGCAGGACCGCTGGACCCGCGTGCCGACACTGGAGGCCGCTGCCGAGGCGCTCGCCGGGCCGCCGCGCCGGGTGATGCTCGCCGTCGGGCGCATGCATCTTCCGGTCTTCGCGGGCAATCCGCAGCATGTCTACCTGTTGCGTCTGGTCGATCCGCCCGCCGCGCCGCCGCCGTTTCCCTCCTGTCACGTCGAGGTGTCGCGCGGGCCGTTCACCGCCGAGGGCGACCGCGCACTGATGGAGGCGCACGGGATCGAGATTGTCGTCTCCAAGAACTCCGGCGGCACCGGCGCGCGTGCGAAGATCGACGCCGCGCGCGCGCTGGGCCTGCCGGTGATCATGGTCGACCGCCCGGCCGTGCCCGACCGAGAGGAGCTGTCCAGCCCGGACGAGGTGCTCGCCTGGCTTCATGGGTCGATCCCGCGCGGCGTGTAGACGATCGGCGCGCGCCCGGGGCGCTCGATGAGCCGTGTCCGGGACGACCCCAGAATGACCATCGTGCGCATGTCCGCCATCTCGGGCGTCGCCTCGGGCAGGGGCACCACGCGGAGCTCTTCTTCGGGGGTCGAGACCGCGCGCGCGAAGAGAACCGGGCGGTCGTCGCCGCAGGCCTCGGTCAGTACCACAAGTGCGCGCGCGAACCCTTCGGGGCGGCTTTTCGAGCGCGGGTTGTAGAAGGCCATCGCGAAATCGGCTTCAGCGGCAAGGCGCAGGCGGCGCTCGATCACCGCCCAGGGCTTGAGGTTGTCGCTGAGATTGATGGCGCAGAAATCATGGCCCAAAGGCGCGCCCGCCCGCGCCGCCGCGGCGAGCATCGCGGTGATGCCGGGAAGGACCTCGATCTCGAGCGCGCGCCAGTCGGACGGCCCGGCCTCGACCGCCTCGAACACCGCCGCGGCCATGGCGAAGACGCCCGGATCGCCCGAGGAGACCACGACCACGCGCCGTCCCTCTGCCGCCATCTCGAGCGCATGCCGCGACCGGTCGAGCTCGACCCGGTTGTCCGAGGCGTGGAGCGTCAGGCCCGGCCTTTCGGCGACGCGGGCGACATACGGGATGTAGCCCACCACATCGGTCGCCTCGGCCAAGGCGGCGCTGACCTCGGGCGTGACCAGCGCCTCTGCGCCCGGGCCGAGACCGGCGATCTTGACCCAGCCGCTCACGGACGGCGCCCCTGGCCGTGCACGATCACGATGGAGAAATAGGGCGCGGCTTGATCCGCCGCGACATCGCTCAGCCGCTGGACGGTCTGCCCGGGCATCGCCGCGTATTCGACGAGCCAGGCGCGCTCGAGCTTTCCGGCCTGCGCGAGCGCCGAGACGATCTTGGCGAAGTTGCGCCCGATCTTCATCACCACCAGCGCATCGGCGTTCAGCATCTGCCGGACCAGCTCGGCCTCGGGCAGGGTGCCCATGACCACCGTCAGCACGTCGTCGCCCCAGGTGATCGGCAGGCCGGTCGCGGTCCAGGCCGCGGACATGCCGGTGATCGCGGGGATCACCTCGACCGGGACGCGGTCCTTGAGGCGGGTGTAGAGATGCATGAAGGAGCCGTAGAAGAACGGATCGCCCTCGCAGAGCACCACGACATCCTCGCCGCGCTCGGCGATCTCGACGAGCTGCGCGACGCTCTCGGCGTAGAAGGCCGACAGGATCTCGTTGTAGCGCGGATCGCTGAGCGGGATCTCGGTGGTGACCGGGTATTCCATCGGCACCTCGATCGCGTCTTGCGGCATCAGCGGATCGGCAAGCGTCCGGGCCTGTCCGGGGCGGCCCTTCTTGCGGAAGAACGCGACATGGCGCGCGCCGGTCAGAAGCCGGTGCGCCTTGACGCTCATCAGGTCCGGATCGCCGGGCCCGAGGCCCAGCCCGTAGATCGTACCGCTCATTCCGCGCGGCTCGCGATGGCGTTGACGGCGGCCACGGTGATGGCCGAGCCGCCGAGACGGCCCTCGACGATCACGCATGGCACAGGCTGGACCTGCCAGAGCGCGTCCTTCGATTCGACCGCGCCGACGAAGCCCACCGGGCAGCCAATGATCGCGGCAGGGCGCGGACACTCGGGATCCTCGAGCATGTTCAGGAGATGAAAGAGCGCCGTCGGCGCGTTGCCGATGGCCACGACGCTGCCCGCAAGATGCGGCCGCCAGAGTTCCAGCGCCGCCGCCGAGCGGGTGTTGCCCATCTCGCGGGCGCGCTCGGGGACCGAGGGGTCGTGAAGCGTGCAGATCACCTCGTTTTCCGCGGGCAGGCGGAAGCGGGTGATCCCTTCGGAGACCATGCGGGCGTCGCAGAGGATCGGCGCGCCGTCCTCCAGCGCGCGCCGCGCCGCGGCCACCATGCCGGGTGAAAAGCGGATATGGCGTTCGAGCCCGACCATGCCCGCGGCATGGATCATGCGCACCGCGACCTGTTCCTCGTCCGCGTCGAACCGGTCGAGATCGGCCTCGGACCGGATCGTGGCAAAGGACTGCCGGTAGATGGCGGCGCCATCGGTCTCGTAGCTATGGGGCATTCTGGAACATCCGGTGCAACTGGTCGGGCGCAAGGCCACGGCGCTCGGGAGGATCCGAGGCGCGGCCCGCGCGGATGAGGTCGAACCGGCCGTCGCGGCCGGTCAGCGTGAGGTCGGCGGGGCCGGGATGCGCGCAACCCTTGGCGCAGCCCGAGACATGGAGGGTGACGCCATCGGGCAGGTCCCGGGCGAGCTGGCGCGCGATGCTGCGGGTCTCGGCTTCGGCCTGCGGGCAGGCGGGCGCTCCGGTGCAGCCATGCAGGCGCAGGAGCGGGTCGCGCGGGTCGGTGATGAGGTCCGGATCAAGCGCGAGCTCGGGCGCGCCCGGCAGGAAGAAGCTGCGCCAGGGCGTCGGGATCAGCGCGTCTGTCTGCTCGGCGAGCTTTGCGACGCTCGTCGCCGGGAAGAGGCCGAAGCCCGCCGCCACGGTCATGCCTTCCGAAGTGCGGCCGGGGTGCATCGGGGCGACCTTTTCGACAGGCAGGGCATGGCCGGAAAGCGCCTCGGGAAGGGCAACCCGCACCAGATGCGCCGCCATCCGGCCTCGTCCATCGGCGCCCACGCCGCCCGACATCACGAACCAGCGGGCCAACTCCAGCGCGGCCTCGACCGCGTCATCGGGGGCGACCGGGAGGCCTGTCGGGGAGCCGTCGGCACGCAGGATCAGGCCTTCGAGGCTGCGCTCCAGCCGGATGTCGCCGCTGACATCCGCCAACTGCCGCGTCGCGCCGCAATCGACGACGAAACCGAATTTCGACGGCAGCTCCAGATCCACCGCCGCCGCAAGGCCCGCATCCAGGGCGGCGGCGAGCGCCTCGGCCTCGGCATCGCGACAGGGGGCCACCAGAACCGCGCACCGCGCTTCGCGCGCGGCATCGGTATCGGCCAGGCCCAGGCTCTGCAGCTCGGAGACCAGCGCGGCATGATCGCCCTCGGACACGCCGCGAAGCTGCAGGCTGGCGCGCGAGGTCACCTCGATCACACCTGCGCCGTAGCGCTCGGCCAGCGCGGCCAGCCCCTGTGCCTGAGCCGCAGAGAGCCGCGTCAGCCGGGGCCGCACGCGCACGACCAGACCGTCCTCGGCCCGCATCGGGCGCAGCGCGCCGGGGCACCAGCCTCGGACCAGCGGCGCGCTCATCGGACCGCCTCGAGACCGGCGATCACCGAATTGCGCCGCGACACCCAGAGACCGGCCTCGTGCAGGGCGGCGAAGCGGTCGCGCATGGCCGTGAGGGCGTCGGGATTGGCATCGGCGAGAAACGCCTCGACCGCCTCGTCGCCAAGCGTCGCCTCCCAGTACTGATCGAAGAGATGCGCCGGGACCACGCCCGCCAGATGCGCGAACTGGCCCATGTGATCGAGCGTCGCGGCGATCTCGGCCGCGCCGCGGAACCCGTGCCGCATCATGCCTGCGATCCATCTCGGATGGGTGGCGCGAGCGCGCACGACGCGGGCGATCTCTTCGCCGAGATCGCGGGCGCGGGGGCGGGCGGGATCGGTGTTGTCGAGATGCCAGAGCCGCGCCGCGCCGCCGGTCACGCGCTGGGCCGCGGCGAACCCGGCCTCATGCGCGGCATAGTCCGAGGACAACAGCAGATCGGTCTCCGGCAGATCCTGGAGATGCACGAAACTGTCCGCCTGAGCGACGCGGGTGGCGATGCCGTCGGGGTCGGGCGTGGCCTCGCCGCTGTCGAGCGCCCAGGAGGAGGACGCAAGCCAGGTCTCACCCGCCGCCTGTCGGGCTGCCTCCGTATAGGTGTCGAGATGCGCGCCCATGCCGAGCCCGTACTGCCCGGGCTCGGGCCCGAAGACGCGCGATGCGGCGGTGCCGACATAGGGGTTCCAGTCCGGCGCCTCGTCGCGCTCAGCAAGCGCGCGCACCGCCTGCCCGAACAGCACCGACAGCGTCGGGAAGACGTCCCGGAAGAGCCCCGAGACCCTGAGGGTCACGTCGATCCTCGGGCGGTCCAGTTCGGCGATGGGCAGAATCTCGATGCCCGAGACCCGGTCCGAGCCCTCGTCCCAGAGAGGCCGCACACCAATCAGCGCCAGCGCCATCGCGAACTCCTCGCCCGCGGTGCGCATCGTCGCCGAGCCCCAGAGATCGACGATCACGCCCTGCGGCCAGTCGCCTTCGTCCTGCAGATGCCGCCGCACCAGCTCGTCGGCGAGCCGCTGGCCCTGCGCATAGGCCGCGCGGGTCGGAACGCTGCGCGGGTCGGTGGTGAAGAGGTTGCGCCCCGTCGGCAGCACGTCGCGCCGCCCGCGATGGGGCGAGCCCGACGGCCCTGCCGCGATCCGGCGACCGGCAAGCGCGTCGATCAGCGACCGGCGCTCCTCTGAGCCGTCGCCGAACTCCGAGGCCTGTCCCCAGACGTGCAGACCGTCGCCGTACTGGCTTTCCTTCACGTCGCAGACGAAGCGGTCGATGCGGGTGATCGCCTCGGCGGCGCAGCCCGCGCGGTCGATGCCGAGATCGTCCTCGACGCCGAGCGCCTGCGCCTCGGCGCGGATATCCTCGATCAGCCGTGTGCGGCGGCGCGGGTCGAGCCCGTCGGCATTGGAGAATTCATCCAGAAGCCCTTCGAGCCGGTTCAGCCGCCCCGGCGTGCAGCTCTGTTTCAGGGGTGGAGGCACATGGCCCAAAGTAACCGCGCCGATCCGCCGCTTGGCCTGCGCGGCCTCGCCGGGGTCGTTGACGATGAACGGGTAGATCACCGGCGTCGCGCCGGTCAGCGCCTCGGGCCAGCAGGTCTCGGACAGCGCGACGGCCTTGCCCGGCAGCCATTCGAGCGTGCCATGCGCGCCGAGATGCACGAGCGCGTCGAGCCGGGCGGTGAGCCAGAGATAGAAGGCGACATAACCGTGCCGCGGCACCCGCGACAGGTCGTGATAGCTCTCGTCACGGCCCGAGCGCGTCGCCCGTTCGGGCTGGAGCGCGATGGTGACCTGTCCGGTCCGAAGCGCGGCGAAGCGGAAGAGGCCGTCCTGGCAATCGGGATCGTCCTCGGGCGCGCCCCAAGCCTCGTCGAGCTGCTCCCGAAGCTCTTGCGGCAGGTGTTTGAGCGCGGCGCAATACTCCGTCAGGGACCACGTCGCCGAGCGCGCCGCGAGCGCCTCGGGCAGCGCGCCCGGGTTTGGCGCCTCCATGCCCTCGGCGCGCAGATCGTCGAGGATGGAGGTGACCGAGGCCAGCGGATCGAGCCCGACCGCATGGGCCATGTTCCAATCGCGCCCGGGATAGGTCGAGAGCACGATGCCAACGCGACGCTCGCGAGCGGAGAGCCGGCGCAGCCGCACCCAACCGGCGGCGCGGGACGCCGCGGCGGCGATGCGCCCGGGGTCGGCGCTATGCGCGAAGCGGGTGAACTCGAGCGCCGGGTCGCGGGGCTCGGGGGCCTTGAACGACACCGCGCCCGCGAAAATCCGTCCGTCCACTTCCGGCAGGACGACATGCATCGCCAGGTCGGCGGGCGAGAGGCCCCGCTCGGCCTCGTCCCAAGCCTCCCGCGACGAGGTGGCGAGCGCCACCTGCAGGACCGGCGCGTCACTGGCGTCGAGGGGCGAGGTGCCCTCGGCGCCCTTGCCCGAGAAGGCGGTGGCGTTGACCACGATATCTGGGCGCCAAAAGGCCACCTGCCGCGCCAGCCAGCCCGCCGCCTCGGGGGCCTTGAGCGAGGGCACGAAGAGGGGCGTGACCGCGAAGCCTTCCGCTTCGAGCGCAGCGGTGAGGGCGGCGATGGGGGCGAGATCGGCGGCGACGAGGTAGGAGCGGTAGAAGACCAGAAGCGCCCGGGGGGTGTCGCCCTCCGGGTCCATCAGGGCCACCGGGCAGCAGACGCCGTGCTCGGGGCTCCAGGCGCCGACCGCGGGCAGGACCTTCGCGCCGCGGACCGGTCCGGCATAGAGACCCGCCGCCAGAGCCATCTGCTGCAGCGCCGCCTGCGCCGCCACCACGCCGCCCACGTCGCAATGCGCCGCGAGCCGCCGGAGCGTCGAGACCGGCAGGGTCGAGACCGCGTCAAGCTGCGGATCGGCCCGCCCGTCGGCGGGCAGAACCGCCAGCGCGATCCCGCGCTCTTCGGCCAAGGCGGCGACCTGCGCCAGGCCGTAGTCCCAATAGGCGCGCCCGCCGATCAGGCGGATCAGGATGCCCGTCGCGCCCGACAGCGTCTGTTCGACATAGGTGTCGACCGAAAGCGGATGGGTCAGCGCCGCGAGATTGGCGAGCCTCAGCGTGGGCATCCGCCCCTCCGGTCCGCCGCCGCGATGCCACCCGGCCGCGAACGCGCCGAGATCGCTGTCCGAGAAGGACAGCACAACCAGATCCGCCGGGCTCTGGCCCAGGTCGGTCGGGGTCTCGGTCTCTTCGAGCCCGTGGCTTTCGCGGAAGACGACATGCATGGAGGCGCGCGCCTTACTCCGCCGGGACGAGCCCGGTCAGCGCCTGGGCGATGGCGCGTTCGTCGATATCGTCATGCTCGGCGATCACCACGAGCTTGCCCTGCCGCGAATCGGCGCCCCAAGGCCGGTCGAACTGGTGACGCACCCGCGCGCCGACCGCTTGCACCAGAAGCCGCATCGGCTTGCCGCGCACCGCCGCGTAGCCCTTGACCCGCAGGATGTTTCGCTCGCGCGCCAGCGTCTCGATGGCGGCGACGAGCGTCTTGGGGTCGTCGAGCTCGGGGATCCCCACGACCACCGACTCGAACTCCTCGTGATCGTGGTCATGCGGCGTGTCGTGATGCGAGGGCCGCGCGTCCATGTCGTCCTCGGCCGCCGCCTCGAGCCCGAGGATGACCTTCGGATCAACCACGCCTTCGGTGACTTCGACCACCGGCAGCGGGCGCGGTGCCTCGGCGGCGATCACCTCGCGGGCGCGGGCGATGCCCTCGGGTCCGGCGAGATCGGCCTTGGTCAGGAGCACGAGATCGGCGCAGGCGATCTGGTCCTCGAACACCTCGGAGAGCGGCGTTTCGTGATCGAGGCCCTCATCGGCGGCGCGCTGGGCATCGACGCGCGCGACGTCGGGCGCGAAGCGGCCCGCCGCGACGGCCTCGGCATCGGCAAGCGCGATCACGCCGTCGACGGTGATCTTCGAGCGGATCGCGGGCCAGTCGAAGGCCTTGAGGAGCGGCTTCGGCAGCGCCAGGCCCGAGGTCTCGATCAGGATGTGATCGGGCTTCGGATCAAGCGCCATCAGCGCCTCGATGGTCGGGATGAAGTCATCGGCCACCGTGCAGCAGATGCAGCCATTGGCGAGCTCGAGGATATTTTCCTCGGGGCAGTCGGGAATGGCACAGCTTTTCAGGATGTCGCCATCGACACCCACGTCGCCGAACTCGTTGACGATCACGGCAAGGCGCCGCCCGCCGGTCTGGCTCATGAGGTGACGGATGAGCGTGGTCTTGCCGGAGCCGAGAAAGCCGGTGATCACGGTGACGGGCAGCTTGGCGAGATCGGTCATCTCAATTCTCCAGTCGGGGCAGGGGGGCGTCGAGCGGCGGGATGCGCGCGACGCAGTTCTTCTTGAAGTGATCGGGGCGGGCGCGCCACGGGATCAGCCCGTCGACGGCGTCGCGATAGAGCGCGGCGCCTTCGCGCAGCAGGTCGGCATCGGCGGTCTCGTCGAGGCGCCCGTAGACATAGGTCCAGCGACCCGGACCGCCGCGGAAGGCGACGGTGCAGCCGTGATCGCAATTCTGCAGGCACTCGACCGGAGTGACGGTCACGCCCTCGGGGAGCTCGCCGTCGAGCACCGCCTGGTAGAGCGCCACGCCGGGGCGGCGATCGTCCTCAGGCGTCTCGCGCAGGCCGCGGCACTTGACGCAGACCAGAAGCTCGACGGGTTCGGGCGCGGTATCCAGCCCAGTATCCAGCACGGGCGCTCTCCTGTCTCGGGCGGGGATGCGGACGGGGGGCGAAGCGCCTCACGACCCCGGCACACCCCGTCCGGTGGGTTTCTTCTCGGGCTGGCAGGTCTCCCGGCTTGCGGATGTCAGGTTTCCCTGTCGGTCCCCCGGCCTTCCCGGCGCGGGCGCCAGTGGCGGGTGGGGGACCTCTCCGGTCACGGTCGCGGGGGCGGCTGACCTCACCGCGCGGTCGCGGCTGGTCCTTCCCTTTTCACCTGGCGATGCGCAGGCACCAGCCACGCGCTTCTCTGCGCGCCGCCGCCTTGCGAGTCAAGCGCTGCGGCGCGATTGACCCCATCTGCTGCCGGTGCCACCAAAGGCGCCGAACCCGACGCCCTTGCCCGAGGATGCCCGAGATGACCGACGAGAACGCCCGCCACGCGGAGAAGATGAAGAAGATCAAGGCCGCGCGCGACCGGATGATGGAGACCAAGACCGAGGAGAAGGGTCTGATCATGGTCCATACCGGTCCCGGCAAGGGGAAATCCTCGTCGGGCTTCGGCATGATCATGCGTTGCATCGCCCACGGCATGCCCTCGGCGGTGGTGCAGTTCATCAAGGGCAACTGGGACACCGGCGAGAAGACGTTCCTGCGCGAGCGCTTCGCCGACGAGGTGCGCTTCTTCGTCTCGGGCGAAGGCTTCACCTGGGAGGTGCAGGACCGCGAGAAGGACATCGCCGCCGCCAAACGCGGCTGGGAGATCGCCAAGGAGCAGATCCTCGACCCCGAGATCGCGTTTGTCCTTCTCGACGAGATCAACATCGCGCTGCGTTACGATTACCTCGACATCGACGAGGTGGTCGAGTTCCTGCTGTACCAGAAACCGCGCATGACCCATGTCTGCCTGACCGGGCGCAACGCCAAGCCCGAGCTGATCGAGGCCGCCGATCTGGTGACCGAGTACACGCTGGTCAAGCATCCCTTCCGCGACGGCGTGAAGGCGCAGAAGGGCGTGGAGTTCTGATGCCGGGATACGACCTCGTCGTCTGGGATTTCGACGGCGTCCTGAACCGCAATATCCGCGACGGGCGGTTCTCCTGGACCGACGATCTCAAGACCGATCTGGGCATCGACCCTGAGGAATTCTCGCCCGATTTCTTCGGCCGCGAACGGATCGAGGACATCCTGCGCGGGCGCCGCGATCTGGTTGAGGAGCTGGATGCCTGGCTGGCCCGCCGCGGCCATGACCTGAGCGGCCTCGCCTTCCGCGACTACTGGTTCTCGCGAGACGCGATGCCCGACGCGCAGGTCATCTCCTGGCTCGATGCCCATCCCGGGCGCCGCGTGATCGGCACCAACAACGAACGCCACCGGGCGCGCTACATCGCCGAGGACCTGGGCTTCGGCGCGCGGGTCGAGCGCGTCTTCGCCAGCGGCGAGATGGGCGTGGCCAAGCCCGACATGGGTTTTTACGCCGAGATCGAGCGCTGGTCGGGCCTCCCGCCCGCGCGCATCCTTCTGATCGACGACCTCGCCCGCAACACCGAGGCCGCGTCGCGGCGCGGGTGGAAGACCTTCCGCTTCGGCGACGACACGCGCGACCGCCTGCCCGAAACGCTGGGCCTCGCATGAGCCCGCGCACAGGCAGGAGCCTGATGATCCAGGGCACCGGCTCGAATGTCGGCAAGTCGATGCTCGTCGCCGGGCTCTGCCGCGCGGCGCGTCTCCGGGGCCTGAGCGTCGCGCCCTTCAAACCGCAGAACATGTCGAACAACGCCGCCGTGACCGCCGATGGCGGCGAGATCGGCCGCGCGCAGGCGCTCCAGGCCCGCGCCTCGGGGCTCGCCCCTGTCTGCGACATGAACCCGGTGTTACTGAAGCCCGAAAGCGATACCGGCGCGCAGGTCGTGGTGCAGGGGCGCAGGCTCACCACCGCGAAGGCGCGGGATTACGCGCTTCTGAAGCCGAAACTCCTCGGCGCCGTGGTCGAGAGCTTCCAGCGCCTCAGGGCGGCGCATGGTCTGGTCCTAGTCGAAGGGGCGGGCAGCCCCGCCGAGGTCAATCTGCGCCTCGGCGACATCGCGAATATGGGCTTCGCCCGCGCGGCGGATGTCCCGGTGATTCTCTGCGGCGATATCGACCGGGGCGGGGTGATCGCGCAGATCGTCGGCACGCAGGCCGTGCTCGGCCCCGAGGACGCCGCGCAGGTCAGCGGGTTCCTGATCAACAAGTTCCGCGGCGACCCCTCGCTCTTCGACGACGGTTACGCCCTGATCGAGGCGCGGACCGGCTGGCGCGGCTTCGGCGTCGCTCCGTGGTTCCCGGAGGCCTGGAAACTGCCCGCCGAGGACGCGCTCGACATCCCCAGAAGCACCGGCAGCTCCGGCACCCACATCGTCTGCCTCCGCCTCTCGCGCATCGCCAATTTCGACGATCTCGACCCGCTGGCGCAGGAACCCGGTATCCGCCTGACCATGCTTGGCCCGGGCGAGGCGCTGCCTGGCGACGCCGATCTGGTGATCCTGCCCGGATCGAAGTCGACGCGCGGCGATCTGGCGTTCCTGCGCGCGCAGGGCTGGGATATCGACCTTGCCGCCCATGTCCGCCGGGGCGGGCGTGTCCTGGGAATTTGCGGCGGCTACCAGATGCTCGGTCGGGTGATCCGCGACCCTGAGGGCATCGAGGGCGCGCCCGGCGAGACCGAGGGCCTCGGGCTTCTCGATGTCGAGACGGTGATGTCGCCCGAGAAGCGGCTGACCGAGGTCGAGGCGAGCCATGTCGCGAGCGGCGCGCGCGTCCGCGGCTACGAGATCCATATCGGCCGCACCACCGGGCCGGACACCGTTCGGCCCTTCGCGCGGATCGGGACCGACCCGGACGGCGCGCAGGACGCCAGCGGCCGGATCGCCGGGAGCTACCTGCACGGCATGTTCCGCGATGACGGGTTCCGCCGCGCCTTTCTCGCAGGTCTCGGGGCGTCCTCGGAGAGCGGCTACGAGGCAACCGTCGAGACCACGCTCGACGCGCTTGCGGCGCATCTCGAGGCGCATCTCGACCTCGACGGTCTCTTCGCCGCCGCGCGTTAATCCGGCACCAGAGCCGCCTCGAGCCGCGTCCAGCCGTCCTCGGGCGGCAATCCGAGCCGAAGCCAGCCCGGCGAGTGATCGAAGGCCCGGGTCCAGATATGGGCGCGGGCCAGCCGGGCCTGCTCGGCGCGGGCGTCGCCGACAGCGTAGGTGCGGAAGAGCGTCGTGCCGCCGACCAGATCCCATCCTCGTTCGAGGGTCAGCGCGTCGAGCCGCGCTGCCGACCGGGCGAGCCAGCCGCGCGTGTCCTCCTGCCAGCCTTCGTCCCTGAGTGCCGCGCAGCCGACCGCGATGGCGGGCCCCGAGACCGGCCAGGGTCCCGCCGCATCGCGCAGCGCCCGCGCCAGATCGGGCCGCGCCAGAAGCATCCCGAGCCGCAGCCCCGCGAGCCCGTAGAACTTGCCGAAACTCCGCTCGACCACCATCCGGTCGCTCACCTGGGCGGCGACTGACAGCTCCGGCTCCGCGTCAGCGAAGCTTTCGTCCACCACCAGAAGTCCGACACGCTCGGCCAGGGCGATCAGCGCCTCGGGCGCGTGCCGCCGACCGTCGGGATTGTTCGGATTGACCACGACCGCCAGATCGGCGCCGTCGAGCGCGTCGAGCGTCGCAACCGTCTCGGTGCGCCACCCGGCCCCGGCGCAGGCGGCGGCATGTTCGCCATAGGTCGGTCCCAGCACGCGGGCGCGGCCCCTCGGCAGAACCCTCGGAAGCAGCTGGATCGCGCCTTGCGCCCCAGCCAGCGGCACGACCGAGGCATCGGTCGCATAGGCCGCGCGTGCCGCGTCCTCGAGCCCGGCCATGTCGCTCCGCGTCGGCAGCGCCGTGAAGGCGCGGGGCGGGAGCGGCGGGATCGGGTAGGGGCGCGGGTTGATGCCGGTCGAGAGATCCAGCCAGTCGGCCAGATCGCCACCGAAGCGCGCCGCCGCGCCGTCGAGATTGCCGCCATGTTCCATGCAAGCGCTTTGAGCGCGTCCCGCCCCGGAAGGCAAGCGCCCGCGCGCCTCAGATCAGCGCGAGCGCGGCGAGCGCCGCGAGCCACAGGAGCACCGCGCGGCGGTAGAGCCCGAGCCCGCGACTCAGGTCCTCCGGCGTCGGATCGGCTGCGTCTCCATTGAGCCAGGGTTCGTCGGCCACGCCTTCAGCATAGAGCCTCGGCCCCGAGAGCCGGACGCCCAGACCGCCCGCCAGCGCCGCTTCGGGCCAACCGGCATTCGGAGAGCGATGGCGGCGCGCATCGCGGCGCATCGTGGTGAAGGCGGGCCCCGGACGGCCCGAGACCAGCGCAAGCGACAGCCCCGTCAGCCGCGCCGGGATCAGGTTGACCAGATCGTCGAGCCGCGCGGCGACCATGCCGAACTCGGCATAGCGCGCGCTGCGATGCCCGATCATCGAATCGAGCGTGTTGATCGCCTTGTAGCCCGCGATCCCCGGCAGCCCGAACACCGCCCCCCAGAAGAGCGGCGCCGCCACCCCGTCCGAGGCGTTCTCGGCCAGGCTTTCGAGCGCCGCGCGGGCGATCCCGGCCTGATCCAGCCGGTTCGGATCGCGCCCGACGATCATCGCCACCGCGCGCCGAGCGGCCTCAAGATCGCCCGCCACCAAGGGACGCGCGACCGCCTCGACGTGATCGTGCAGGGATCGTGCCGCGACCAAGGGCCAAGCGAGGATGCCGGTCGCGACCAGTCCGACCCATCCACCCGGCAGGAGCCACTGGATCACCCCTGCCGGAAGGACGGCTGCGGAGACGGTCAGGGCCACGGCGAGCGCGCCATTGGCGTGCCGATGCGCGTCCGAATTCAGCCGGTGCTCCAGAAATGTGATCAGCGCGCCGACCCAGACCACGGGGTGCGAGAGCCGGGCAAAGAGCCACGCGGACCAGCCGATCGCCAGATCGATCAGCAGCGCGACCAGCATCGCGAGGCTCACGACGCGCGCCCCGCTTGGAACCGGAGGATGCGTGAGAGCCCGGCCTCGGCGAGGGCGGTCTCGACACCGGAGGGCACGGTTCCCGGCGCGAAGATCAGGCCCCGCAGCGTGCCGGTATGGGCGCGCAGCCATCCGAGCGCTCCGAGACGCGCCGCCAGCTCGGGCGTCGGATCGTCCGCCGGCCCGCGCAGCGCGGTCGTGCGCGTGGCCGAGCGCGTCGCGAGCCGTGCGGCGCTCTCCAGATCTGCGGCAGAACAAGCCTGCCGCCACTGGTCCACGAGATGGGCGATGTCGGGGAAAGCCATGTCCGCGGGATCGGTCCAAAGCTGCCCCGGACGCGCCCCGCCGACGATCTCGCAGGCGGGCGGCTCGGGCATCTCCTCGAGCACCCGCCCCTCGCGCGGCGCCCAGAGCGCGGCAGCGGGACACTTCAGCATCAGCGGGTCCGACGCGCCTTCGGCCAGGCGGCAGGCCGCCGCGATATCACCCGTCGCACCTCCGGCCCGGGCCAGCGCCACCAGACCCGCCGTCGACATCCCGAACCCGAGCCCGGCAGGGGCCTCTGCCTCAAGGGCGTAGCCTCCGACCGGCAGTCCGAGCGCCGAGAGAAACCGCGCCGCGACCTCGCCGTCCACGACGGGCACGGATTGCCGAAGCGCACCCGCCTCGCCGACCCTCCGCGCCGTCACGCCAACGCCCGCGCAGGGCACCGTGACCAAGGCGACCGGCCCCTCGGGCCCGAGGCGGCCCTGCAGGAACTCTCCGAAATGCCCCGCCACGCGGAAGCCCGGATCTCGGTCAGCGCTGTCGCTTTCAGGGCGCATGGGAGGCCTGTCTGATGTCCAGTGACGGGACGTGTCACGACACGCCGCAAAAGTCGAGGGACCGCATATCGCCCTTTCCCTCCGCGTGGCTTCGTGCTTTGTGGCGCGCGCGATGGCCCGAACGATCCTCATCACCGGCGGCGCCCGGTCCGGCAAGAGCCGCCATGCCGAGACGCGGGTGCGCGCGCTGGGCAGCCGGGCGATCTACATCGCGACCGCTCAGGCCTTCGACGACGAGATGACCGCGCGGATCGCGCGCCACCAGGAGCGTCGCGGCGCGGGCTGGGAGCTGATCGAAGCGCCGCTCGATCTGGCCGGGGCGCTCGACCGCAGCGATGGTGGCGCGCCGCGGCTCGTGGATTGCCTGACGCTCTGGCTCTCGAACCTGCTGCTCGCCGAGCGTGACTGGCGACCCGAGGCCGACACCCTGATCGACACGCTCTCCCGCCAGGCCGCTCCCGTGGTGCTTGTCACCAACGAGGTCGGCGCCGGGATCGTGCCCGAAAACGCGCTCGCCCGGGCTTTCCGCGATGCGGCCGGCGAGCTGAACCAAGCCGTGGCCGAGATCGCCGAAGAGGTCGTCCTCTGCGTCTCCGGCTGCCCGATCCAAGTGAAACCGCAATGACCCTCGATCTGTCCTCGCTCGACGCCGTCGCGGCGCTCGGCCCGACCCTTCCGGCATTCGACATCGCCGCCGCCGAGGCGGCCCGCGCCCGCCAGGCGCATCTCACCAAGCCGCCGGGGGCGCTCGGTCGTCTGGAAACACTGGCCGAAGAGTTCTGCGGATGGCGCGGCGATGCGCGGGCCGAGATCGTTTCAGCCCAGGCGCTGGTCTTCGCGGGCAATCACGGCGTCTGCGCGCAGGGCGTGAACCCGTTTCCGCAGGAAGTCACCGCGCAGATGGTGGCGAATTTCGAACATGGCGGCGCGGCGATCAACCAGCTCTGCCGGGTCGCGGGCGCGCGGCTCTCGGTGATCCCGCTCGATCTCGACCGTCCGACGGCGGACCTCTCCGAAGGGCCCGCCATGACCGAGGCCGAGACGCTCGCGGCGATGCGCGCCGGGGCCGACGCGGTCGATCCGGCCGCCGACATCCTGATCCTCGGCGAGATGGGCATCGGCAATTCGACCGTCGCGGCCGCGCTGGCCCATGGGCTCTTGGGCGGCGAGGCGGGGCTTTGGGTCGGTCGCGGCACCGGCGCGGACGAGGACGGTCTCGCGCGCAAGGAGCGTGTCGTGGCCCGTGCCGCCGAACGCCATGGCGGTCTTACGCCCCTTGAGGCCCTTGCAGCGCTGGGCGGGCGCGAGCAGGCGGCGATCTGCGGCGCGGTTCTGGCCGCGCGCGCGGCGCGTATACCGGTGATCCTCGACGGGTATATCTGCACCGCCGCGGCTCTGCCCCTTCACGCCGCCGATCCCGCGCTTCTGGCGCATTGCTGGGTTGGCCATCTCAGCCGCGAGCCGGGGCACCGGCGGCTGGTCGAGGCGCTCGGCAAGACGCCGATCCTCGATTTCGATATGGCGCTGGGCGAAGGCTCGGGCGCGGCCCTGGCGCTCTCGATCCTGCGCGCCGCACTGGCCTGTCACAACGGCATGGCGACCTTCGCCGAGGCCGGGGTGTCGGACGGGTGAGCGAGGCGCCGCTCGAGCTCTTCCTCGTCTGTCCGCCGGGTCTCGAGCCGGTTCTGGCCGAGGAGGCCCGCGCGCTGGGCTTCGCGCCCGCGACCCCGGTGCCGGGCGGCGTGGTCTGCGAGGGCGGCTGGAGCGAGGTCTGGCGCGCCAATCTTGCGCTGCGTGGCGCGAGCCGGGTGCTCGTGCGGATCGGGTCGTTCCGGGCGATGCACCTCGCCCAACTCGACAAGCGCGCCCGGAAATTCCCCTGGGGCGAGATGCTGCGGTCCGATCTTCCGATCCGGGTCGAGGTCACTTGCCGCCGCTCGAAGATCTATCACGACCGCGCCGCGCGGCAGCGCATCGAGACCGCGCTGCGCGAAGAACTGGGCGCGCCGATCTCCGCCGAGGCGGGGCTGACGCTCAAGGTCCGGATCGAGGACGACCTCGTGACGCTGAGCCTCGACACCTCGGGAGAGGGCCTGCACAAGCGCGGCCACAAGAGCGATGTCGGCAAGGCGCCGATGCGCGAGACGCTCGCGGCGCTTTTCCTGCGGGCCTGCGGCTATGACGGGCAGGAGCCCGTCTACGATCCGATGTGCGGCTCCGGCACCTTCCCGATCGAGGCGGCCGAGATCGCCCGCGGCCTCCTTCCCGGCCGCTCCCGCAGCTTCGCCTTCGAAGACCTGGCGAGCGTCGATCCCGACCGCATCACCGCGCTGAAAGAGCAGGCGCCGCGCGACACCGATCTGCGCTTCTACGGCTCCGACCGGGACCAGGGCGCGGTGCGTCGGGCCGAGGCCAATGCCGAGCGCGCGGGCGTGGGCGACATCACAAGCTTCGAGGTCAAGCCGGTCAGCGACATCACCCCGCCGGAAGGTCCGCCGGGGCTGGTGATCGTAAATCCGCCCTATGGCGCGCGGATCGGCAATCGCAAGCTGCTCTTCGGTCTTTACGGCGCGTTCGGGGGCGCGCTGAAAGAGCGGTTCCGGGGCTGGCGCGTGGGTCTTGTCACCTCGGATGACGGGCTCGCCCGCGCGACCGGGCTCAAGGGCCTGACCGCGGGTCCGCCGGTCCCGCATGGCGGCCTCAGCGTCAAGCTTTGGCAGGCGGGACCGCTCTGAGCGTCACTCGGCGTTCGGGAAGAACAGCTGCTGGCCGTCGATCTCGAACCCGGCGATGGCGCTCTGCCCGGCCACCGAGGTCAGCCAATCGGCAAAGGCCGCCGCATCCTCGGCATTCACGTCCGGGCAATGCTCGGGCGAGACCGGGATCACGCCATACTGGTTGAAAAGCGCCGTGTCGCCTTCGACCAGCACCTCGAAATCCTGCGTGTTGCCGAAGCTGATCCAGGTGGCGCGGTCGGTCATCGCGTAGGCGTCCATGCCGATGGCCGCGTTCAGCGTCGCGCCCATGCCCGAGCCGGTCTCGCGATACCATTGACCGGAGGCGGCGGTGGGGTCGATGCCGGTCTCCGACCAGAGCGCGCGCTCCTTCTTGTGCGTGCCGCTGTCATCGCCGCGCGAGGCAAAGAGGCTTTCGGTCTCGGCGATCCGGGCGAGGGCGGCCTTGGCATCGGTGGACCCGCCGATCCCGGCGGGATCGGAGGCGGGGCCGACAAGGACAAAGTCGTTATACATCAGGTCGCGGCGCTCGGTGCCGTAGCCCGCGGCGACAAACGCCTCCTCGGCGGGCTTGGCATGGACAAGAAGCACGTCGGCATCGCAATTCTCGGCGTTCTTGATCGCTTGGCCCGTGCCGACGGCCACCACGTCCACGCGGATGCCCGTCGCGTCCGAGAAGAGCGGCAGGAGATGGTCGTAGAGACCGGAATTGGCGGTCGAGGTTGTCGACTGAACGAGGATCGACCGCTCCTGGGCAAAGGCCGGACCGGCGAGAAGGCAAAGGGTTGCGGCGGCGAGAAGGCGGCGCATCTGGGACACTCCGTGGGGTCAGAGGATAAGCTTGCCCGCGAGATAGTCGCGCGCTTCTGCGCGCTCGGGGGCGGAGAAGAACTCCTGCGCGGGCTGATGTGCAAGCACGCGCCCGTGGTGCAGAAAGACGATATCGTCGGCGATCCGGCGCGCCTGCCCGATATCGTGGGTGACCAGGAAGACGCGGCGTCCGGTGCGACGGCAGGACTGCACGATCTCCTCGATGGCGAGCGTCGAGGCGGGATCGAGGCTGGCGCTCGGCTCGTCGAGAAGCAGGATCTCGGGATCGGTGGCCAGCGCGCGGGCAAGCGCCAGCCGCTGCGCCTCGCCGCCCGAGAGCTTGCGGGCGGGCTGCCGCGCTTTGTGGCTGAGCCCGACCTCGGACAGGAGCGCATCGCGGCGGCTGCGGTCGAGACCCCGTGCGCGGAGCACGAAATCGAGATTCGCCGCCACCGACCGGCGCAGCAGCACCGGCGTCTGGAACACCATCGCCTGCCGGGGCCGTGCCGCGACCGGGTCGAGATCGCCCCAGCGGATCGAGCCCGCATCGGGCATCATGAGCCCGTGCAGGAGCTTCAGGAGCACGCTTTTCCCCGCGCCGTTCGGGCCCAGGATCACCGTGCAGCCGCGCGCCCCGAGCGTCAGGTCGACCCGGTCGAGCACCTGCGCGCCGCCGAGCCTGAGCGACAGGCCCCGGACCGACAGCGGCAGCACCGCCCGGGTCGCGGGCGCGGCGGCGAGGGACGCGGGGCAGGTGGCCACGTCAGACATGGGCGTGCTTCAGCGCGCTATGGCGCACCCCTTGCGCCGCGGCGTTGACCGCCAGCGCGAGGACCAAGAGCACGATCCCGAGCGCCAGCGCCATGGGCAGCGCGCCGCGGGAGGTCTCGAGCGCGATGGCCGTCGTCATCACGCGCGTCAGGTGGTCGATATTGCCGCCGACGATGATCACCGCGCCGACCTCGGCGGTGGCGCGCCCGAACCCCGCGAGCGCGACCGTCAGAAGCGCGTAGCGCCCGTCCCAGAGAAGCGCCGAGATCACCTGTCCGCGGGTCAGGCAGAGCGAGCGGAACTGGTCGGCATATTCCCCGTGCAGATCTTCGATCACCTGCCGCGACAGCGCCGCTACAAGGGGCGCGATCAGCAGGGTCTGCGCGATGATCATGGCGCTCGGCGTATAGAGCAGCCCCAGATCGCCCAGAGGACCGGCGCGCGACAGCGTCAGGTAGACCAGAAGCCCAACCACGACCGGCGGCAGCCCCATCAGCGCGTTCAGCGTGACCAGAAGCGCGCCGCGTCCCGGAAATCGGGAGATCGCGACCAGCGCGCCCAGGGGAAGGCCCATGGCACAGGCGAGGATCGTGGCGCTCAGGCTGACCCGCAACGACAGGGCCACGATCTCGATCAGGTCGGGATCGCCGCTCAGAACCAGGGACAGGGCCAGCGCGAAGGCCTCGTGGAAGGTTTGCAAAATTTCCGAACCTTGTGAAAAATTCACAACTCTCGAATTTATTACGCGCAAAACGCAAGAGATCAACAGCGACCGAAGGCGGTGCCGTCGGTCGGATGCTTTCTGAGGACATGGATTACTCCGGAAGGAGACGTTCGAGATGCGCCCGGATCTGCGCCTGCTCCTTGGCGGCGCGTTCGGATTTGCGCGCCTCGGTCTCGCGCGCCTTCAGCTGCTCGAAGGTCTTGGCTTCGCGGTAGAGCTCGGCCAGCCGGTCCTGCGCGTCGCTGGCCTCGCGGCGCAGATGCACCGCCTGCGCCGAGAGCGCCTGCGCATAGGTGCTGACACCGTTGAGCCAGCTGCCCGTATAGGCGGCGCCGATCTGGTCGGGAGGGGTGGCATCGGTCTCGACGCTGGCGATCAGCCGGGCGCGCTCGGCCTCGGTCGCGCTCAGATCCGCGCGGAGCTGCCCCAGCACACGCGCCTCGGCATCGAGACGCTGCCGGGCCAGCCGTTCGAGAAGCGCGAGTGTCCGGGTCCGGCGCTGCGTCATTCGCGATGCGTCTTGGGGTCTTTTCGGGCGGAGGCCTGCTCGACCAGCCGGTCGCGCATGGCGTCGAGGATCTCCTCTGGAAGCCCGGTGTTGGCCGGTGGCAGGGCCGGGACGATCAGCACCTCGACGACCTCCGCGCCCTCGCCCTCGTCCTCGGGCGCAGGGGCCGACGTCGCGGCGAGCGCCGACGTGCCGACCGCGGCGAGAGCCGAGAGAAGCGTGGCCCGCAAGATCATGCCGCGGGCAGTTCGCGCTGCGAGGCCTCGATGGCGTAGAAATCGGGCTGCTTGGTGGTCGGCACATTGCCGCGCCCGATCTCGACGCAGATATTCGGCGGATGGTTCGCGACCATCGCCACGAACACGTCGCGAATGATCAGGTAGAAGGCGTGGTCCTCTTCATCGACCGCCTTCAGGCGACCGGCGATGGGCTGCACGAGGCAATAGGCCAGGAACACGCCCAGGAACGTGCCGACCAGCGCGCCGCCGATCATGGTGCCGAGAATCTCAGGCGGCTGGTCGATCGAGGACATGGTCTTGATCACGCCCAGAACCGCCGCGACGATCCCGATGGCCGGAAGACCGTCCGCCATGGACTGGATCGCGGCCGCCGCAGCGGCGCTTTCCTTGTGATGCTTGCGGAGCTTCTTGTTGATCACGTCCTCGGTCTGGAAGTGATCGTCGAACTGCATGGCCAGCATGCGGAAGCTGTCGATGATCAGCTCGATTGCGAAATGGTCGGCGAGGATCTTCGGGTAGCGCTGGAAGATGTCGCTCTCTTTCGGGCTCTCGATATGGCTGTCGAGCGCGAGAATGCCCTTCTGCTTGTAGATCCGCGCGAGCTCGAAGAGCAGGTTCAGCAGGTCCGTATAATCCTGCTCCTTCCACTTCGGGCCTTTCATCGTCTTCACGATGCCCTTGGCCGCATCCTTCACGACCGTCATGGAATTGGCGATCACGAAGGCCCCGAGCGCGCCGCCGCCGATCATCATCCCTTCGAAGGGGAGGGCGTGCAGCACGATGTCCATCTTGCCGCCCGACAGGATGAACCCGCCGAAGACCAGGCCAAAGACCATCACAATGCCGATGATGAGCGTCATATTCTGCCTCGTATGTTGTATGCGTGCCGTCTTTGCGGCGCTTTTGAATGAATAGATGAATAGCGTTTGACTCGAAATCAAGAATATATAGCATGAATAGCAATAAATAAAATAAACGTGTCGAGGCAGTATACATGGATCGTTTGGCTTACCTCTTCGATGAGGACGAGCTTCTCGAACTCATGCCGGAGTGGCCCCCAGGTTTGCGGGTCGCGCTGTGCATGGGTCGAAGCGGCGCCACCCGCCCGGTGTTCATCAAGGCAGACCAGGATATCCCCGAGCGGATCGCCGAGGCGATGGGGTGGGAGCAGGGCGCCTTTGCCATTTCTCCGGCCATCGACGGGTGCCCCTCGGTCCGCGTCATGTTCTCCGAGGCGCAGACCTTCACCCGCATCCTTCTCTCCGAGGGCGATCTCCTGCAGCGCGCCGAGCGGGTCCTGAACCCGAACGCAGCCGCCCCCGAGATCGAGCTGCCGAAGGTGCGCGTCGCCGAAGCCGGGCGCGTCAGGGCGCTCGACGAGCATCGTGCGCTGCCCGAAGGGTTCCACGATCCCGGCTCGTTCGACGAGGACGACACCGCGCTTCTGCCCGCCGAGATCCGGGTCGCCGGGGCGCGCGTCCGCATCGCCATCTGCCCCGACCGCATCGAGCGCACCGCGCTGCCGCAGCGCATCGAGGCGATCGGCCTCCGCGACGATCTGCGCTGCTTCGTCATCCCGCGCGACGCGCTCGAGCCCTGGGACAGCAGCCGCGGCTGCCTGATCGACGTGCCGATGTCCGCCTTCCCGCGGGCGCTGTCGGGCAAATTTCTCGAGACCGCGCACCGGGCCGAGGTCGGGATTTCCCCCTGGGGCATCTTCGTCACGCCCCTCGATCCGGTCGGGACCCTCAGCACGCCCAAGCGCAACGGCCGCCATCCGGTGATCGCCAAGGTCGGCGGTCTCCGCACGCTCCTTGTCGGCATGGCCGCGCTGGGCCTCGTGTCAGCCAGCGTCGTCACCGCGGTGCAGCCGACCGGACCGGAGCCGGAAGACCGTCTCGCCTACAAGCCCGCGCCGGGCAATTCGGCGCTTAACGTGCTCGAAAGCTTCGCCGCATCCGACGCGCGCCTCTCGGAGGATGACCTGCGATGAAGCTTGCGATCATCACGCCCGTCGGACCCGGCCACGCCGATCTCTTCGCGAGCGAATGCGCACCGTCCGTAAAGCGCGCGCAGGAGTATTCTACCGGACCTTTCACCGAGATCCGTCACCTCCGCATGGACGACACCGAGGGCAAGCATGGCCGCTCCCGGCGCCGGAACACCGCGCTGAAGGCGGCGCTCGCGGACGGGATCGACTGGGTGTTCTTCCTCGACGCCGACGATCTCGTGGCGGCCAACGCCTTCGACGCCTTCGGGAGGGTGATCGCCGCCGAGCCTCATCTCGACGCGGTCTGGGGCGTGATCTGCGAGCAGGACGAGTTCGGCGAGGTGCAGCTCCGCCCCGATCAGCCCGAGCGGCTCGACAGCCGCGACGCCTTCCTCGCGACCCATCCGGCCTATGCCGTGCAGATTGGAGGCTTCGTCCGCACCGCCGTCGCCGCGACCATCGGCTTCGAGACCGGCATGGACACGGGCGAGGATTACCGCTTCTACCGCGCGCTCTGGAACGGCCATCGCTGCGCCAAGCGTCCGGAGATCTTCTTCGTCAACCGGCGTGGCCAGCACAGCACCGGGCCGCGCTCGGCCACGGGGCGCGACTGGGTCAAGAGCGTCGAGGCGCAGCGCCGCGTCGAGCTGGGTCTCGCGCCGATCCACGTGCCGGTCGAACATGCCGGCACGGTGATCGAGATGCGCGTCGCCGATCTCGACGCGCCGGACACCGCGACGCTTCTGGAGGGGCGGCTGCCCCAGGCCGAGTTCTACAGCCGGATCGAGGCGCATCTGCCGATGGGGCTGTCGATGCTGGACATCTGCGGGCACGAGGCCGCGCCGGTCCTCTGGGCGCTCAAGCATATGGGCGCGGTTCAGGTGGAAATCTGCGCCGCCCAGAACTCCGAGGCCCTCGCCGATCTGGCGCGTCGCAACGGTGTCGCGGCCCGTCTGAAGCTGCAGGACACCCAGCTCGTCGCCGCCGGTGGCCCCGAGGCACCCGCCGCACAGCCTGAGAGCATTGCACCCGATCTCGTGCGCCTGGCCTGTCCGGGCCGGACCCTCGACCGACTTGCCGCGCTCGAGCCGATGATCGCCAAGCTCAGACCTGCCCTGATCGTCGAGGCCGGTCTCGACGAGATGCTGCCGGTCGTGCGCGACTGGGCGCGGAGCGCGCGCTACCGCGTCAGTGACAGCCTGCGTGCGGGCGACCGCGTGCATTACTTCTTCTTGCCGCAGGAGCAGCGCCATGCCCGGTGATCCCTCGCCCAATTTCACCCAGTCGAGCCCTGCGCGCCTGCGCGGCCCGGCGGTCCGCGAGCTCGAGCGGGCCTATGACGCGCTCGCTCGCGGCGACATCGCAAGCGCCGCCCGGACGGCCTTCGATTTCAGCAAGGACGCCCCCACCAATCCGCACCCCTGGATCATCCTCGGCGGCGCGGCGCTGACCACGCGCAAGGGCGGCGAGGCGACCGCGTTCTTTCGCGAGGCCGAGCGTCACGGTGCCAATCTTCCGCTGGTCCATGAAGGTCTGGCGAAAGCCGCGCTTCTCGACGCGAACCCGGTGCAGGCGCTTCGCTCCGCCGAGACGGCCTTTTCGCTTGGCAGCGAAGACGCGGGGCTCCTGCACATTTTCGTCGATCTCATGTCGATCTTCGGACGTCAGGCGCAGATCGCCGAGATCGCCGGGAACGCGCTCCGCGCGGTGGCCGATCCCGAGCTCTGCCTCGCCGCGGGCTACGCGCTGGTGGATGCCGACGAATTTCGCGCCGCCGTCGAGTGGTTCGAGGAAGCCTGGCGCCTCGCGCCCGAAACGCCCTCGACCCGTCTCGCGCATCTCGCGGCGCTGGTCCTGTCGAACGACCTGACCGCGGCGGATGCCTTCTATCGCGCCGAAGAGGCCGCCGGACGGCAGACCGACGCCATGGTCGCGCTGCACATGCGCACGCTCCGCGAAACCGGCCGCCACGACGCGGCGCTCCGTCTCGTCGACAGCCACCCCTTCACCGATGCCAACGCCTTTGCCCAGGCGCAGGGCGTCGCGGCCAATATCCACCAGGATCGCGGCGATGCCGACGCGACCGAAACCGCCTATCGCGAGGCCGTGCTCGTCACCGGCGCGCCGGGCAAGGTCGCCAAGGCGTTCGGCACCTTCCTCTTCCGCGAGGGCCGCTTCGCCGAGGGCGTCCCCTTCTACGCGCAACGCTTCGACGGCCCGACACGCGCGATGACACCCGAAACCAATGCCGCGCCCGAGAACCTCGAGGCCCGCGAGCGCATTTTCCTTCGGGCCGAGCAGGGTGTCGGCGACCAGTTGGCGCTTCTGTCGCTCCTGGCCTGGACGCCGCTCGACGCCGCGCGCCAGCAGATCTTCTTTGTCGCCGAGCCGCGCTTCGACGCGCTCCTCGCCGGGAACACCGCCGGCGTGTCGGTCCTGTCGCGCGAACGCTTCCAGGCCACGGTCGCGCATGTGGACAAGCGAGAGCTCGTCTATCTGGGCGATCTCACCCGCTATCTCGACGGCGTCGAGACGCCCTTCGCCGGGCCCGAGCCGCTGATCGTTCCGGATGCGCGCCGCGTGGCCGAGCTGCGCTCGCGCTATCGCGGCTATTGCCCGGGGCGGATCTTCGGCGTCGCCTGGCACAGCGCGAACCCGCTCGGCCATCTGCGCGGCATCGCGCTCGAGCGGCTCCTGGCCGAGATCCCCAAGGGCGCGCTGGTGATCAACCTGCAATACGGTCAACACGACGCCGAGATCGAGGCCGCCCGCGCCACGCGTCCCGACCTGCGCTTCATCACCGACGAGAGCGTCGACCAGATGACCGATCTCGCGGGTTTCGCCGCCCAACTGGCCGCGATCGACACGGTGCTCTCGATCGACAACACCACCGTTCACATGTGCGGCGCGCTCAAGCATCCCGACACCCATGTCCTGATCCCGGCGGGGTCGGAATGCATGTGGTACTGGGGCAGGGCGGGCGACACCGACCGGTTCTACGGGTGTCTCAAGCTCCACCGCCATGCCAGTCCGCAGGACTGGACCGCGTCGCTGGCATCCCTGCGAGCCGCGCTCTGAGAAGGACATTCGGCGAAAGATTGCAGGACACCCGCCCTATTCGGCGGGTGTTTGCCATTCTGAGTGGTAAAAGTAACGGTTCTTTGAACAATTCTTAATTTATGATACTTATCTATTGGAGAGTTGGACGAGACGAAGGATAGGTTCTGGCTAACGACAGGAACTGATGCAAGGTTTGCGCGTTTAACGTTCAGATCGACCACTCAGAGCCGGGCGTAGGTAGTGGACATTTGCTGAGTGTGACGAGGAGGTCCCGTGAAAGCTCCACCATCATCCAAGCCTATCCATGCATTTCGAAGCGTTTTGTCCTCATGGTCCGCAGAAGCGACCGTGCCCGCCGGACGCACTCACCGGGGCGTTGAGCCCCTGTCGACCGGAGTGGCACCTCACGTAGAAATCGAGAAGAGCCGAGGTTCGAATGAATAGTCAGGACACGAACGCCACCATTATTGCGTCGGTGGTCGCAGCATACGCAGCCCGCGCCGATGTCGGGCCGCAAGATATCGTCGAGCTCCTGCGCCGTCTGCGCGAAGAGTTCTCGAGCGAACGCGCCCCCGCAGCCGGTGCGCGCGCCGCCGAGCCGACGCTTGCATCCGAGATGATCCAGGCCGCGCCCGCGGCAGAGCCCTGCATGCCGATCACCGAGGCGGTGACCCGCGACAAGGTCTTCTGCCTCTGCTGCGGCAAGGGTTTCAAGATGCTCAAGCGGCACATCACCTCGGAGCACGGCCTGTCCGAAGAGGCCTATCGACGGATGTTCGGCCTGGCCGAGGACTTCCCGCTGGTCGCCCCGAGCTATTCGGAGCGCAAGGCGAACTACGCCAAGAAGGTCGGCTTCGGCAAACACGACCGCGGTGTGACCGCGCCCGGCGACATGCCGGTTTCGGGATAAACGCAGCAGGGCGGGACCATGTCCAATCAGCCGATCATCATCCGCAAGAGCGACGACGAAGAGCATCACGACCATCATGGTGGCGGTTGGAAGGTGGCCTATGCCGACTTCATGACCGCGATGATGGCGTTCTTCCTGATGCTGTGGATCCTGAACTCTGCGGATGACGAGAAGCTCAAGGGCCTCGCCGAATACTTCACGCCGGTGCTCTCGCATTCGTCCGGCGGCGGTCCGGGCCTTCTCGATGGACAGACGCTCGCGGCGGACGGCCAGCTCGTCGGCGGCAGCACCGATCCCTCGAAGCCGCCCGAACTTCCGACCTTCGGGCAGGCCGATCCCCTGGCCGTGTTCGACAGCCGTCTGCGCTACGACGAGTCTCCCGAGATCGTCGTGGAATATGCCGACGAGGGCGAAAGCGCCCCGGCCGAGACCAGCGCCAACGCGGATGCCGAGGGCGAGCTGACCGATGCCGAGCTCGAACGCCAGATGGCCCAAGCGCGCCGCGAAGAGACGCTCGACGCGGTCGAGGCCGATATCGAACAGGCGATCCGCGACTCCGGTCTCGCCGACGAGATCATCGGACATCTGCGCTTCGAGCGGACGTCCGAGGGGCTCGAGGTCCAGATCATCGACAATGCCGGGTCTTCGATGTTCGCCTCCGGCAGCTCGCAGATCGACGCGCGCACCCGCACCGTGATCGAGGCCATCGCGCGCTCCATCGCGCCGTTCGACCAGCCGGTCATGATCTCGGGCCACACCGACGCGGTGCCGTTCTCCGAGCGCTCGCTGGCCGACAACTGGGATCTGTCCTCGGATCGCGCCAACGCGACCCGCCGCGTCCTGATCGCCGCCGGCCTCGATGCCGGTCGCGTCGCCCGGGTTTCCGGCCTCGCGGACATGGAGCCGCTGATTCCCGAGAATCCCCAGGCTCCCGAGAACCGCCGCATCAGCGTCCTCCTCGCCTACCCCGAGATCTGATCCGGGCTTGCAATCCTTGCGGTAGAGGCCGTTAGGACACGCAAATCTGCGCAATCATTGGGCGATTACTCGATTGCATTTTTGCACAAAACGTAAAAGCGGCGTTGCGAAAAGCGATTAGTGATGATGGGGCTCTAAAAAATTATCGTTAAAAAACAGTAACTTTCGAAATCTGACTTCATCACTTCGATATAAAAATCAAAACTCTCGCCTGATGATTTAAAGTACCGGCCATTTTTCGCCTCCCGGAGGCTTTTTTGAGCGAATCGCCTCTGGTACATTAATCCTTAATAAAAAACTAAAAATGCGGGCAAGAGCAGCATGTACTCCAAGACTATTCTTGAGGGGCTTTGGCGTGGTGATATCGTCGAAGCCGAAGGGGGCGGAGCGATCCGAATAGCCAGGGCGTTGGCCGCCCTGCTTCCGGTCCGGTCGGTCTTTCTGGAAACGCGGGACGCGGGCGCCGTCGATATCGACGTCCTGACTGACAGCACCCTGGTCCTGCCGGACCTGTCGCTGGGCGATCTTCTCGCCGAAGAGATCGACCTCTTAGCGCCGGAACAATGCCTGGTGTTCTTCGTGCCCCAGCGCTTCCTGCAGCCCGACTGCACCTCGCTGGTGCTGTCCGAGGCGCTCGGCCGGGCAGTGGCCAAAGCCTTGATCGACATGGCGGAAATCTGCTTCTCCTCGGCGGATGACGAGGCCGTCGCGATGGCGTCGCTCTGGTCGCATTTCTGCGCGCAGCAGGGTGGCCGCATTCCCGCCGATCTCGACGCCAAGGCCTTCGCCGCGGGCTTCGAATCCAAGGTCTCCGACTGGAGCCTCGCCACCGGTCACGGCGTGATCCGCCGCGGCGAGGACACGCAGCGCGCAAGCGTGCGCAGCGCCCTTCTGGACCATCTCGTCGCCTGTCGCCGCAAGCTCAGCCTCGTGCTGTTCTCCGACCTTGCGGTCCTGCCTTTCGCCCTCGGTGAAACTGTGCAGCGATCCCACACTCTGTGCCGGGATGGCTCGGTTTAAACTTCTTTAACCATTGTTTTCTTACGGTTTCTGAAGGTTTGTGCTTACCATCCAAGAAAAGGTAAGAATAAACCGAGGCAGGACATGTTTGAATCCTTCGGGGCGGCTCTGCGAGAGCCGCTTCTGGGACAGGAGGAGGAGCGCGATGCGATCCTCCGCTGGCAGGAGCGCCGCGACCCGGCGGCGCTCGAGCGGCTGATGCGGTCGCATGCCCGACAGGTCTGGTCTCAGGCCCGTCGCTGGACCGACAACCCCACACATCTCGAAGACCTCGTGGCCGAGGGGATGATCGGATTGATGCGCGCCGCGGACAATTTCGATTTCAGCCACGATGTCCGCTTCTCGACCTATTGCGCCTGGTGGGTGCGCAATGAGCTCAGCACCGCCGCACGCCGCGTGCGCACGGTCATCGACCTGCCCGCCAAGACGCGGAAAGCGCCCATCGACGCGGTCGAGGGCACGACGATGCCGAAATTCAGCGCCGCCGGTCAGGTCTGGCTCGATGCGCTGCCCGAGGGCGAGGCGCGCGCGCTTCTCGAGACCATCCCGAGCGACGATCTCTCGCCCGAGGAAATGGCGCTCCAGCGCTCCGAGCAGGACGTGATGCGGGCCGAGCTGATGGCCGCCCTCAACGCGCTCGGCGCCGACGAGGCGCAGGTGGTCATCCGTCGCCGCCTGTCGGCCCGCCCCGAACCCATCGCGATCCTCGCCAAGGAGCTTGGCGTGTCGCCCGCAAAACTGCGCCAGATCGAGACCCGCGCGCTCGGTCGTCTGCGTCAGAAACTGGTCGCGCGGGGCTTCTCGATGGCGGTTCTGCAGTGACTGATATACTTGGTGTATTCCGCAGCGTTCTGCGCGGGGCCGGCGCGTCGACGCCCGTCGCGGAGCATGACGGCTCCGAGCGCTTCGCTGCGCTTCTGTCCGGCGGCGACGGTAATGCCGATGCCGAGCCGGAGATCGGCACGCCCGATCAGCAGACCGTAGACGACTTCCTGACCGCCGCCATGGCGCTCCGGGACGAGATCGTCGCGAGCCTCGACGGCGACGAGCTGCCGAGCCAGGCCGGCTTGGCGCGTATCGAAGCAAGTTTCGACGCCGCCCTGCGCGCGCTCGCGGCTATCGACGGATTGGCCGCCCCCGTCGCGCAGGCGCTCAAGGGCGTCCAGCCCCGCACGCCCATCGAGGTGACGGCGGAAGATATCGCCGCCGCGCTGGACCAGCGGATCGAAACAATCCGCGAGCAACTCGCTCCGCTCTCTAACGCACCGGACACCGAAGCACCCCGGCCCGGACAGGGAGCGTCGATGCGGCCCGACTGGATCCGGGACGCCGCGCCCGCGGTTGCGTCGCGCGCATTTCAGAACCCGCCGGGCGACGCCGCACCCAAGCCCGCAGAGCCGAGCGCGTCATCCTCCGTCGCGACGCCGATCAAGGAAGGGTCAAGCGCGCCCCGCGAGCCGGAAACAGCGTCCGCGGAGCAGCGCCCTGCCGCGCCAAAGCATCCTATCACTGACGTCGCTACAACTAAGCCGCCCGCAACTGCAGGGGCCGCCGTCACCGACGCCACGTCCCAATCGGATCGCCCCGTGACGGACGCGGCCTCGGCGCAGGCAAGTCCGATCAGCGCGACGCGAACCGACCCCGTTCCCGGTCCCATCGCTCAGAACGCGGAGACACCCACGACCGCTGCCGCCGAACCGCAAAGGGCCTCGGCGTCTGTCTCGGACAGCCCGCGATCACAACCTGCGGTTCCCGAGACCAACGCTCGGCCCGCGCCGGTGCAGAACCCCATCTCCGACATCGCTGCGCCTCCGGCTTTCACCCAATCCAAAGACACCCTGACCGAGACCGGCCCGAGGTCCGATCCGCGTGGCGCCGTGACCCCGACCCAAGCCACCGTCGTCCAAGCACCCCGCCTCGATTCACGTGCCGCAACGCCCGTCGCGCTGCCTCCCTCGCAGACAGACAGCCCGACACCGCCCGGCGCTGCCGTCTCCACGCCCCAAACCGCGTCGCCCGACCGTCCCGCCGCGCAGGGAGCCATCCCCATCGCCACCGCGATCGCCGCATTGGCCCCCCGGGCCGACGGACAGCCGCGCGCCGCTGCGGATCTCGGGATCCGCAAGGTCGAAACTGGCCCCAGCGAAATCTCCCCTCCGCGCCACCTTGGCGCGCGGCTCTTCGCAGCGGCGAGCCGCGCAGATGTCGCCCGTCCGAACCCGTATCTGCCCCCATCCGGCATCACTTCCGCCCCAGTGGACGACGCCCTTCCGGAGCGGAGCGCGACCTCCCCGATCCTTACAGAAGCGCCCCTGCCGGAGCCCGCGCATCGCAGCGAACTGCAGGGCCCGCGCGCGCCGCTCGAAACCCACAAGCCGCAGGCACAGGCCCATAGCCCGGGCCTTGCCGCCTCGGTCTCCGACCAGATCGGTCGCACCCGGATCAGCGAGGGGCGGACGGTGATCGAGCTCGCGCCGCGCGGTCTCGGGTCGATTGAGATCGACCTCAAGACCGACGAGACCGGTCAGCTGCGCGTCGTCCTGCGCGCCGAGAATCCCGCGGTTCTGGCCGCGCTGCGCTCCGACCGCGCGCTTCTGATGAGCGTGCTCGGCGACAGCCAGCCGGGCCTGGGCGACGCGGCGCTCGATTTCGAGGAGTTCAACCAGCCGCGCCAGAACACGCAGCTTGAGGACAGTCGGCACCGCCTCGGGACACGATCCGAGAGCGACGAGCCGACCGAGCCGCTCCGCACCACTCTCCGGCCCAGGGCGCAAGGCGCGGGCCGTCTCGATATCCTGACCTGAGGACCGCCATGACCATCGATCCCCTCGCGCCCACCGGCGCCGCGCTTCAGACCAAGGCCGATGCCGCACGGCAGTCGCTCTCGGCCGATTACGAAAGCTTCCTGAAGCTCCTGACCGCGCAGGTCGCCAACCAGGACCCGCTGAAGCCGATGGATTCGACCACTTTCGTCAGCCAGCTCGCGCAGCTCAGCCAGGTCGAGCAATCGATCCAGACCAACGATACGCTCGAGCGGATCTCGACCGCGCTGTCGAGCTTCGGCTCCATGGCCGATGTCGGTCTGATCGGGCGGTCGGTGTCGGTGCCGAGCTCCGAGGTCAAGCTAGGCACGGATGGCGCGGAGATGGCGTTCCGCCTGGATCGTCCGGCCGCGAAGGTCGAGGCGCAGGTGCTCGGTACGGACGGCACGGTGCTCCGCCGCTTCACCGGCCTCTCGGGTGAGGCCGGAACGCGCCACGACATTCACTGGAACGGGCTCGACCGCGAAGGGCTCGCGGTGCCGCCGGGGACCTACCGCATCGCGGTGGTCGCGACCGACGCCGCGGGCGATCGCGTCGGCTACACGAGCTTTTCCGAGGCCAAGGTCGACAGCCTCGTCTTCCGCGACGGCGCCGCCTACCTGCGGCTCGGTTCGGGCGAAGAGATCGCGTCCTCCGAGGTGATGGCGGTCAGGTAGACGTCAGACGCGCGGAACGTCGGCCTTGTAGAAGGACAGAAACAGCACGTCCTCCACATCCGCGTAGCTCTGGGCCAGGACCGAGCGCAGCCGGTCCGACAGCGCGTCGGTATCGATGCTCGCGCCCTTGAGGTCCGGGCCGCCCGCCGCTTTCGTCAATTCCGTCAGCACCGCATCCCGGAGCCGCATCGCGGTCTCGGGGCTGCTGTAGCTCTCGGCGATCTGCGGATCGGGCAGGGCCACGCCAAGATCGGCGACGATATAGCTGACCGACCGCGCCTTCTGGACCGGCAGCGTGATGCGTCCCAGCATGATCACCCGGCCGTCGAGTTCAGGCTTGATTCCGGGGCCGACCTCCTTGGCCTTGGTGGGGGACTGGACGATCACGTCGCCGTCGCCGCCATGATCTGCGGTCGCCGCGGGCGCATGCGCCTTGGCGGTGACCGGAGCATGACCGCTGGCCTTTCCGGCCGTGGGCTTCACGCCGTCCTGCGCGGCGGGCGCGTCGGCATGGAGCGCGGCAGAGCTGTGGGCATCGGAACCGGACGGATCGAGCAGATAGCCCGCACCGAATCCCAGCCCGACACTCAGGACAGGCAGACCGGCGAGCAGAATCGTCAGTTTGGACATCGCGATGTACGGCTTTCTTCGTTGGCAGACTCAGCAGCCGTGAAGATCGTCGCGAATTGCGGCCAAACCGTGGAAGGAGCTGGCTATCAGTAGGGCAGGATCACATCCATGACGCCCTCGCCATATTGCACCTTCTGCTGGCGGGACAATTGTCCCCGTCCGCCATAGCTGATGCGAGCCTCGGCGATCTTGTCGTAGGGGATCGAGTTGTCGCGCTGGATATCCTCGGGCCGGATGATGCCGGAGACGCGCAGATCGCGCAGCTCGTGGTTCACCTTGACCTCCTGACGGCCCGCGACGACGAGGTTGCCGTTCGGCAGCCGCTCGACCACCAGCGCCGCGACGCGCAGGTTGATCGTCTCGTTGCGGTTGATCGAGCCCGAGCCGGTCACGTCCTGCCCGCCGGAGATCGCGATCAGGTCCTTGCCCGCGAAGGCGTCGTCATCGACGCCGGGCAGGATCTTGCCCAGCTGGTCGCCATAGCCGAAGAGCGACGGCGTCCCGAGATTGGTCTGCCCCTCGCGCTTGCGCTGGGTCTGGTTCCGAAGCTGGGCGTTGTCGTCGATCTCGATCACGATGGTCAGGAGATCGCCGACGCGCTCGGCGCGCTGATCGGCGAAGAAGCTCGCATTGCCGCGCTGCCAGAGCGACGCGCTTTCGGCGCGAAGCATCGGCTCGGGCAGATCGGGCGGCGGCATCGGCACCTGGACGCGGCTGACCTCCTCGATGCCGCTGCCCATGGGCGAGGGCATCGGGTCGCTGTCCGGCAGGGCGCCGGTGCAGGCGGTCAGAAGGGCAAGACCGAGCGCCGGGAGGGCGCGAAGCGGGGTGGGGCGGGTCATCGCGGAATCTCCACGTCTCCGGTTGCGGTGGCCACGCCGATCACGGTGGCATTCGTTGCGATATTCACGACCTTCACCTCCTGGCCGACATGGGCGTCGCGCAGCGCGCGGCCCGGGGCCGAGAGACTGAGCTGGCCGTCGCTGAAGCGGATCGACACCTCGGCGCCCCGCGCGATCACGAGCGGCTCCTGCACCGCCTGCGCCATCACCGGCCGGCCCGCGGTGAGGAGGCTCTTGACTTCCTTGCCGATCAGGCTCTCGGGATCGCTCAGGGTGAAGGCTCCGATCCGGCCCAGGGGCAGGTCCACGCTTTCCAGATCGCCCGCGCCGATGATCTCGCCGGGCATGATCGACCGGGTCGGCACGGTGACCGGCACCGAGACCACGGCGACGCCGCCGATCCGGTGCACGCCGCCCGCCTCGGTCACGGCATTGGCCAGGAACTGGCCGGTGCCCTCGTCCATCCAGAAGGCCGAGAGCACCATCGCCTCGTCCACCGGCTTCGCGGTGAAGGCGACGCGGATCGCGGCCGTGTCCGGCACGCGCAGGCCAAGCGTCGCGCGCGTCTTCTCTTCGATCAGCTCGGCCAGCGGCGCGGCTCCGGCGATCCCGGGGGTCAGCCAGAGGGCCGCGAGAAGACAGGCGCGGATCATTTGATCTGGTTGGCGGTCGAGAGCATCTGGTCGGCGGTCTCGATCGTCTTTGAGTTCATCTCATAGGCGCGCTGCGCCGCGATCAGGTCGGTGATCTGCTGGATGATGTTGACGTTGGAGTTCTCCAGATACCCCTGCCGCACCAGGCCGACCCCCGGATCGCCGGGATTGGCCGGAAGCGCGTCGCCCGAGGCGACCGTCGCCTGCAGCATGTTGCCGCCAAGCGCCCGGAGCCCTGCCTCGTTGACGAAGGTCGCAAGCGTCAGGCGGCCCAGTTCGACCGGCACCGGGTCGTTCTCGACGAAGGCCGAGACCGTGCCGTCCTCGGTGATGTCGAGCTGGATGGTGTTCTGCGGAACGACGATGCCGGGATCGACCTCGAAGCCCTGCAGGGTCACGAGCTGGCCCTCGGCCGAGATCTGGAACGCCCCGTCGCGGGTATAGGCGGTGCCGCCATCGGGCATCAGCACTGTGAAGAAGCCGCGCCCGTCGATGGCCACATCCGTGCGGTTCTCGGTCTGCGCGAGGCCGCCTTGCGTCGCCAGCCGGACGACGCCCGCGGTCTGCACGCCGAGACCCACATCGACGCCGGTCGGCCGGGCCGAGCCCGCCTCGGCGGTCAGCGTGCCCTCGCGCTTGCGGTTCTCGTAGATCAGGTCCTGGAACGCCGCTCGCCGGGCCTTGAACCCGGTGGTGTTGGCGTTGGCGATATTGTGCGAGATGACGTCGACATTGGTCTGCTGCGCGAGCATCCCCGTCGCCGCGATTCCGAGCGCTTTCATCGTCCTGTCTCCTTATCCCGTGGGGCTGGCCAGACGGCGCATCGCATCCTTGCGCAGATCGTCGGCGGTGCTCATCAGCTTCATCGCGCGCTCGTAGGCGCGCTGGATCTCGATCATCCGTGTCATTTCGGTCACGGGCTGGACGTTGCTGCCCTCGACCGCACCCTGCACGACCCGCGTGGTGGGCGAGGGAACCGGCGGGGCCGCGCCGATCTCGGGCGCGACGAACATCCCGCCGCCGCGGCGCTCGTAGGACTGCAGATCGGCGATCTCGAAGAGCCCGACGCGCGCGATGGGCGCGCCGTCCGGCCCGGTCATCGTGCCGTCCTCGGCAATCGCCACCGATGTCGCGAGGGCCGGATCGAGCGCGATCGCGCCGCCGCCGGAATCGAGGATCCGCGACCCGTTCAGCGTGACCAGATTGCCCTGCCCATCAAGCACCAGACGCCCGTCGCGCCCATAGGCGCGGGTGCCGTCCTCGGTCTCGTAGGCGAACCAGCCTTCGCCCTCGATGGCCAGGTCAAGCGGGTTGCCGGTATGCTCCAGCGCGCCCGCTGACGCGTCGAGATAGGAGCCGCCATCGACGACAAAGCTCACCTCCTCGCCGGTCGCGTTTTCCTGGTGCATGTAGGTCTCGAACGCCACACGCTCGCGCTTGAAGCCCGTGGTGTTGGCGTTGGCGATATTGTTCGCGGTCACGTCCAGGTCGCGCTGCAACGCGCTCGCCAGCGAGATCGGGATATAGCTCGCACTGTCCATTTTGTTTCGGCCCTGCCTAAGCCATTTTTTCTTGATTTTTTATTTATTCTTATAGAACAGTTCTCAAAAATCAAGAATAGAAAAAACTGAGGCATGGTTTATTCGCTCCTGTTGATCGCCGCCGGAGCCCCGGCGCTGGTATTCGGCATGGATCCCCCCGACGCCGCCGATCTCGGCGCGCGCGCCGAGCTTGCGTGGCCCGGCACGGGATCCGTGGACCGGGCACCGGAGCGTGTCGCCGAAGCCCCACCGCCCGAAAAGGTCGCGCCCGCAGAACCGCGCCGCCCCTTGGGACCCCTCCCGGCCCTGCGCCTGCCCGAGATCGCCGACGAGCCTTTCTTCGAGACGCGCACGCGTTTCCTCGGCGCGCTCGCCGCCGATCAGATCCCGCATGAAGAGACCTTTTTGTCCCTCGCGGCGCTGCATCTCGCGCATGGCTTCCTGCCCGAGGCCCGCGCCTATCTCGACGCCGCCTACGCACCCGAGGCGGATGCCCGCGCCGCCGCGCTCGACATCGCCATCGGCGTCTTCGAGATGGAGGGCGCCGCACGCCAGTCGAGCCCGCCGCCGCCCATGCCCGAGACCTGGCCCGACGCGCCGCTCTATGATGCGCTCGCGCGGCTCTTCGTCGGGGCCTATGACGTCCCGGGCTTCGCCGCCGCGCTGGAGCGTCTCGACAGCCTGCCGGTTCCGCTCCTCTCGCGCGCGCTTCCCGTGTTCTTCTCGCATGCGGTCGAGATCGAGGAATGGCGCACCGCGCGCGACCTCGCCATGCGCTTCGCGGATGTGCCGGGCCTCAGCGACGCCCCGGTCTACCACTATCTCCTGGGCCGGGTGGCCGAGGCCGGGGGCGAGGATGTTGCCGCGCTCGACAGCTATCGCCGCGCCGCCGAGGGCCGGGATCGCGCCGCGCAGGAGGCGCGGCTCGCGATCGTCGCGCTCGGACAGCGCACTGGCACGCTGACCGCCGAAGACGCGGTCGAGCTTCTCGAGGTCGCGCGCTGGATGTGGCGCGGCGACCCTCTGGAAATCGTTCTGCTGGAGCGGCTCGTCGCGGCCCTGGTCGAGACCGGAGACCGCGTCCGCGCGCTCGAGATCCTCGCCGACCTCTCCGAGACCCAGATCGATCCGACCGTCGCCGCGGCGGCGGTCGAGCAAGCCGACAGCCTTCTCGACGCCTTCTACAGCGCCGGGGCCAAGGGCGATCTGCCGCTCTCGGCCTTTGTCGACGGCCATGACCGCCTGACACTCGACTACCGCTTCGCGCCGGGCTTCGACCGCTATACCGAGCGGCTCGCGAACCGCCTGCTGGAGCTCGGCGCCACCACCGCCGCCGCCGAACGCTTCGGCGAGATCCGCGACCATATCGCCGTCGCGCATGATCTGGGCCTTGCGAGCATCGCGCCCGAACGCCGCGACAGCCTGCGCCTCGACGAGGCCGAGGCGCTTCTCGCAGGCGGGCAGGACAGCCGCGCCGCCGAGATCCTCAGCGCCGCTCTGACCAGCGAGAACCGCGACCTGGCCGCGCGCGCCGCCGTGTTGCGCGCACAGGCCTTTCAGGCGACCGGCCTGACCGACGAGCTTCTCTCGCTAACGCCCGAAACCCCGTCGGCGCGGGTCCTGGCCCTGAAGGCCGAGGCGCTCTACGCCCGCGGCGACTGGGAAGCGGCGATGCTGGCCTACGAGACCCTGCGCGCCGAGGGCCGCGAGGCCTTCGGCGAGGCCGAGGCCGCGCGCCTTCTTCTGGCCGCCCATCGCGCCGGTCGGGGCGACGATGTCGTGCGGCTCGCCGCCGAACTTCCGGAACTTGCGGAAGTGCCGCATTGGGCCGGGCTCGCCTCGGAGATCGGCGCCACGCGACCCGATCTCCTGCCGCTGCGCCGCAACGCCATCGAGGCCGAGATGGACGAGGCCGAACGCAGCCTCAATCGCCTGAACGAACTGGGTCAGGAAGAAACGCAAGGATAGGCATAAAGAATTATCCTATCCTTTAAACTATTCGAAACTTCGCTCTTCTATTTCGTCTTCGGCAAGAAATGGAAGAAATTCCGTATAAAAAAGGCAGGAGACAGGAACATGAGCCTCTCGCAAGCGATGCAGATCGGGATCAGCGGACTGTCCGCGAACTCTCAGCGCGTCGGCAACATCTCGCAGAACATCGCGAACGCCAATACCGACGGCTACAAGCGCAGCTTCAGCCAGCTCGTGACCTCGGTCACCGGCTCGAGCGAGCTGACCGAAGGGGCCGGTGTCCGCGCCAATGACCGCACCGAGGTCGCCGAGGCGGGCGCGCTGCGCACCACCACAAGCTCCACCGACCTGGCCATCTCGGGCGAAGGCTTCTTCGTCGTCTCCAAATTCGTCAACGATCCGAACGAGGCCAACTACGCGCTGACCCGCGCGGGATCGTTCCTGCCGGACGAGGATGGCAACCTCGTCAACGCCGCAGGGCTCTATCTTGCCGGCCGCCCCTACAATGCCGACGGCACGCTCTCGGCGGCGGATGGCAACTCGATGAGCCAGTTGACAACTGTCAACATCGCCAACCGGACGATCAACGGCAACCCGACCTCGGAAATGAGCATCGTCGCCAACCTGCCCTCGCAGACGACAGGCGTCGCCACGCCGGGCGCGCCCTTCGTGTCCTCGGCCGAGTATTTCACCGCCCTCGGTGAAGCCGAGCGGGTCCAGTTCTCCTGGCAGCCCACCGCGACCGACAACCTCTGGACGCTGACCGTGTCGGACACGACGAGCGGCGTTCTGGGCTCGGTCGACGTGACCTTCTCGGACAGCGGCCCGACCGCGGGCTCGCCGCTCAGCTACACCAACATCACCAACCTCGGCACCGCGCCCGCGGCCTTTGCCTTCAACCCCGCGACCGGCGCCGCGACGCTGACGCTCGACAACGCCACCACGCCGCAGAGCATCGACATCAATCTCGGCGCGCCCGGCGCGTTCTCGGGCATCACGCAATTTGCGGGCGATTATTCCGGCCTGACCTCCGAGCAGGACGGCATCCAGTCCGGCAACCTGCTCCGGGCCGAGATCGAAGCCGACGGCACCGTCTACGGCGTGTTCGACAACGGCACCCGCTCGCCGCTCTACGAGATCCCGCTGGCCATGGTCGCCAACCCCAACGGCCTGACCGAGCGCGACGGCAACGCCTACCGCGTCTCGCGGAGCTCCGGCCCGGTGTCGATCCTCTCGGCTGGCGCCGGCGGCTCGGGCAGCGTGACGGCCAATGCGCTCGAGGGCTCGAATGTCGACGTGGCGGGCGAGCTGACCGATCTCATCGAGGCGCAGCGCGCCTATTCCTCGAACGCCAAGATCGTGACCACCTCCGATCAGATGCTCGAGGAAACCCTGCAGATCAAGCGATAGGCCGGGGCGCGTCCCCTCGAAAGGAGCCTGAGCGATGACCATCACCTCCGCTTTCAATACCGTCCGGACCGGGCTTCATACCGTGGGCACGCGGGCCGAGCTGATCTCGTCCAACATCGCCAATTCCGGGCGCGAGGGCTATGTCCGCCGCGACGCGGAGCTTTCGACCATGATCAATGGCGGCGTGACCGTCGCGGCGATCGAGCGCGAGCTCGATACCGCGCTTGTCGGGCTGACGCGAACCGAAAGCGCCTCTGCGTCCTATCACGAGGCGGTGGTCGACAGCCTGTCGATCTACACCAACACCCTCGGCGAGCCGGGAGACAGCGAAAGCCTGTCCGTGACGCTCGCCGAGTTCCAGACCGCGCTCGACCTTCTGGGCACCGTGCCCGACGACATCGCCGCGCTGAAGGGCGCGGTCGATGCCGCGGTGTCGCTGGCCGACAGCCTCAACGAGGCGTCGCGGGCGGTCACCAAGGCGCAGGTCGCGGCCGGAGATCTTCTCAAGCAGGAGATCGAAGAGACGAACGTGCTCCTCGAAAAGATCGTCGATCTCAACCGCCAGATCGTGACGGCGGAAGAGGGGGGCATGACCCGCGCCTCGCTTCTCGACGATCGCGACGCGGCGCTCGACGCGCTGGCCGAGCGGATCGGGATCACCACCCAGAGCGACGGGCAGGGGCGCATCGACGTCCTGACCGACGAGGGCGTCGCGCTGATCGAGGGCCTCAGCTTCCAGCCGATCAGCTATGATGCGGGCACCGGAACGCTCTCCGCCGGAGCCCAGGACATCACACCGGGCCGCACCGGCGTTCACGGCACCCAGTCGGGATCGCTCTCGGCGCGGGTTACGGTGAAGGATATCGACCTTCCGCAGATGGCCGCGCAGCTCGACGAGGTCGCGCGGGCGCTCATCGAAACCTTCGAGGCCGCAGACGCCTCGCTCGCGGTCGGGCAAGCCGGTCTCTTAACGGATGCGGGCGGTGTCTACGACCCGCTCATGCAGGACGGGCTTGCGGGCCGGATCGCGGTCAACGACGCGGTGCGGGCCGATGTGGGCGGCGATCCCGCCAAGCTCCGCAGCGGCATCGGCGCGCTGGTCTCGGCGGCGGCGTCCGACCGCACGCAGCTTACCTCCTTTTCCGATGCGCTGGCCGAGCGGCAGGGCTTCGACGGCACGCTCGGGCTCGGCTCGAACATGAAGCTGTCGGATTATGTCGCGACGCTCGTCGCCGACCAGAAGCTCCGCATCACCGAGGCCAAGCAGGATGGCGAGGCGCGCCGCGCCTCCTCGGCCGCGCTGATCAGCGAACGCTCCCAGATCGAGGGCGTCAATGTCGACGACGAGCTGCAAAAGCTCCTCGCCGTCGAACAGGCCTATGCCGCCAACTCGCAGGTCATCACCGCGCTGACGCGGATGATGGACACCCTGCTCGAAGCCGTCTGACCCGGAGAGACACGATGCCGCTGACAATCCTCGCCCCGTCGACGCTTCAGGCCCAGACCCTACGCCGCGAAACCACCATGCGGCTTCAGACCGAGATCGACCGGTCCGGGCTGGAGGTCGCGACCGGCCGTCTTGCCGATCCCTACGAGGCCCTGGGGCGCAGCGCCTCGCGGCTCCTGACGCTCGGCGCGGATCTCGACCGGGTCGAGAACTTCCTGACCTCGAACGGCCTGCTCTCGGGGCGTCTCGACGCGCAGGAAGAGGCGCTCGGTCGCATGCGCGACATCGCCGACGAGGTCATGGCCCTGTCGCTCCCGAACCGCTCGGGCATCACGCCCTCGTCCGACGACGTGCAGGCGATGGCGATGTCGGCGATCCGGCGGATCACCGATCTCGGCAACACCGTCTATGGCGGGCGCACGCTGTTTTCCGGCGTTGACACCGACAACCGCGCCTTCAGCGGCTGGACCGAGGCCGGTGCCGGCGGCACCAGCATCGCGGACGAGATGGCGGCGATCCTCGGCGCCGGGCCGACCAATGCCGCCGATGCCGCCACGATGGCCGCGCAGGTCGACGCGCTCTTCGGAGGCACCGGCTATTCCGACACGCTCTATCGCGGCGCTCCGGCGACGGGTCCGCGGCTCGGCGCCCGGATCGGGCCAGAGGAGGATCTGCAGTTCGGCGAGCAGGGCGACGACCCGGGCTTCCGCGACCTGATGCAGGGCCTGGCGATGATCGCGGCGCTCGACACCGAAGGGCTGTCGGACGCCGCCTATGGCGAATGGATGAAGGCCGCGACCGAGAAACTGTCCTCGGGACTCGAAGGTGTGCTGGGCGCCGAGACGCGCACCGGCATCGCGCGGGGACGGGTGGAAGAGGCGGTCACGGCGCTGGAGAACCGCCGCGATCTCTACATGTCCGAGCAGCACAAGCTCGAGGGCGTCGATCCCTATGCCGCTGCCAGCCGCTTCACCGAACTCGAGTCGCGGCTTCAGGCGAGCTACGCGATCACCGCGCGGCTGTCGAACCTGAGCTTCCTGAACTACATGTGAGAGCAGCATCGTTCGGGGGGACGACCGTTCGGGCGCGGACGGGGCCTTCTGCCCCGTCCGTCGCTCATTCGGCGGGGTGCTGACGGGAGCGCGCGCCGTGATCCGGTCCGGCGAACTTGTAGCCGCGGCCGTGCAGGGTCTTGATATAGGGATGGCCGCTTTCCGAGGCGGCGGCGATCTTCTTGCGCAGCTTGCAGATATAGACGTCGATCACCTTGTCGAAGGGCTGCTCCTCGGACATGCCGTAGACCGCGTCATAGAGGATCTGCTTCGGCACCACCTTTTCGGCATTGGTGGCGAGATGCTGGAAGATCGCGTGTTCGCGCGGCGACAGATGCACCGCCGAGCCGCAGATCTCGGGGTCGCGACCGTCGAAATAGACGTTCACCTCGCCGATATTCAGGCTTTCCGAGGAATGGCCCGCCGCGCGGCGCCGGATCGAGTTGATGCGCGAGCGCAGTTCGACGCCCTTCACCGGGATGACCACGTCGTCATCAGCCCCGGCATCGAGCGCCTCGGCGGACCGGCGGGCGTTGCGCATGTCGCGCAGGACCACCACCGGGTTGGTGCATTGCGCGCGGCGGAGCGTGCGCAGATGCTCGAGCATCCCCGGCGTGTCGGCCAGAAGCACCGGCACGTCGTCCTGGCAGCGCGCCCGGATCATCGGGGTCTGACCCAGAAAGAAGGTCTCGGAAATGCGCGTGGCGTGGAGGCCCGCGGTTTCCAACTCGCGCAACAGCGACGGAATGCGCTCGTCGCGGGGTTCGTGGAGATAGATGTTCATTGTCCTGCCTCGCGGCCTCTACGGCCCTTATTATTTGTTGAGCAAGGATAGAATGTGCGCAGAGACGGTAATTACAAGAATAAATTTGATGTCGAGTAATGAATACTTGATTTTATTCTTTGGTGTGTGTTTCCCTGTCAAAAAATAAAGACAAACCCTGTTGAGGCACGGGACCATGTTCGGGACAAAATTTGCGCGCGCCGTTTTGGCCGCCGCGCTGTCGATCTGGGCCGTCACGGCTCCGGCCGATGTGCGGATCAAGGACATCGCCAGTTTCGAGGGCGTCCGCGAGAACCAGCTCGTGGGCTACGGGCTCGTCGTCGGTCTGAACGGCACCGGCGACAGCCTGCGGAACTCGCCCTTCACCGAGAAGAGCATCGAGGGGATGCTTGAGCGGCTGGGCGTCGGCAACCTCTCCAACGACAACATCCGGACCGAGAACACCGCCGCCGTGATGGTCACCGCCATGCTGCCGCCCTTCGCGCGGCGCGGGGCGACCATCGACGTCGTGGTCTCGTCGCTCGGCGATGCCAGCTCGCTCCGGGGCGGCACGCTGATCGTCACTCCGCTTTCGGGCGCGGATGGCGAGGTCTATGCCGTCGCGCAGGGGCCGATCGCGGTCGCGGGCTACGCCGCGCAGGGCGCGAACGCCTCGATTGTCGAGGGCGTGCCGACGGTCGCGCGGATCGAGAACGGGGCGACGGTCGAGAACGAGGTCGGTTTCGAGCTCTCGCAGATGGAGACGATCCGGATCTCGCTGCGCGATCCCGATTTCACCACCGCGATGCGGGTCGCCGACGCGGTCAACAAATCCCTGGGCAACGGGTCGGCCCGGGCGCTCGACCCCACGACCATCGAGGTGCGCAGCAGCGACAAATCCGACCTCGTCGGCGCGATGGCGCAGATCGAGCGGCTGACGGTCGCGCCGGACACCCCGGCTAAGGTCGTGATCGACGCGCGCTCGGGCACCATCGTGATGGGCGGCAATGTCCGCATCGCGCAGGTCGCGGTCAGCCAGGGCGGCCTCACGGTGACGGTCAAGGAAGAGATCGAGGTCAGCCAGCCCGAACCGATCTCCATCGGCGAAACGGTGGTGGTGCCGCAGACCGAGGTCACGGTCACCGAGGCGCAGGCGAATTTCACCATTCTCGACGGCGGCGACGTGAGCCTCCAGCGGCTGGTCGACGGGCTGAACGCCATCGGTGTCGGCGCGACCGAGACCATTTCCATCCTGCAGGCGATCAAGGCCGCGGGCGCGCTTCATGCCGATCTGGAAATCATCTGAGGAGGGCCGGCGATGACACTCGACGCGATTCCGCCGATCCTGCCGCCCCTCACCGCGAAACCCGCCGCCTCGCCGCTGGACGATCCGGAGGTGCGGAAGGTGGCCAAGGAGTTCGAGGCGGTCTTCCTCGGGCAGATGGTCGACGAGATGTTCAAGACCTCGAAGGTCGATCTCTTCGGCGGCGGACATGCCGAAGAGACCTGGCGCTCCTTCCTGTCGAACGCGGTGGCCGAGAGCCTCGCCGAGCAGGGCGGAACCGGAATTGCCAAGCAGGTGGCGGAGGCCATGGCGGCCTACAGGACAGGAGGCGACGCATGAGCGCGCAGAAACACGACCCCGATCTCACCGCGCTCGAGGCGCTTCTGACGCGCGAGACGCGCGCGCTCGACAAGGGCCAGACCGAAGAGGCCGTCGGGCTTCTTCCCGAAAAGCAGGCGCTTCTGGAGCGGCTGGAGGCGCGCTCGGCCGAGTTCGAGGCGCGGCTGCCCGGCGATACCGCCTTGGGCGAGATGCTGACGGGCCTGCGCACCAAGCTCGAGGGCAACGGCCGGAGGCTGGCCCGGTTGGCCGAGGCCGCGGCCGCGCTGGCCACCGATCTGCGCCGGATCGCGGAGCGTCACGGGCTTGGCGGACTTTACGGAAAGACAGGCGCCGCGCGCCAGGACCCTGTGACCCGGAGGCCACGCATCGACCAGCAGGTCTGACGTTAACCCTTCGGTAACCTCGGGTTCCAATTTCCCCATCAGCGGCAATGCCGCCTGGCCGTCAGAAAGACGCCTCAGCTCATCAGATAGAAATTAGGAGCTAACTATGTCTTCCATCCTGACCAACAACTCCGCAATGACCGCGCTGGCCACTCTGCGCGGCATCAACAAGTCCCTCGACGGCACCCAGAACCGTATCTCGACCGGTCTGAAGATCGAGTCCGGTAAGGACAACGCCGCGTATTTCGCCATCTCCCGCACGATGGACAGCGAAAGCAACATGTATAAGGCGATCGACGAGAGCCTTACGCTGAAGCAGAACTCTGTCTCCACCGCGCGTCTTGGTGCCGAAACCGTGGCGGACATCGCCGAGGAGTTTGTCGAGCGCGTCGCGTTCGCACAAGGCTCCGCGGGCGATGCCTCGGCTCTGGCCGACATCCAGTCGGAACTCGACGCCCTGGTGGATCGTATCAACACGACCATCAACCAGGCGACCTTCAACGGCGAAAGCCTCGTGACCTCGGCCTCGACGCAGACCCTGGTGACCGGCGTGACCCGTTCGGGCGGCTCGCTCAGCGTGACGACGATCACCTTCAACGCGCAGGATCTGAACACCTCGATCGCAGCGGTTCTGGCGGCGATCGACGTGACCTCGACCTCCACGGGTGCTCTGACCTCTGCGCTGACCACCGCGCAGGGCGCTCTGGATCGTGCCATCTCGGCGGCCACCAATCTCGGTGTCGCGGAGAAGTCGATCGAGACCCAGAAGGAGTTCCTCAGCCAGCTCACCGACCGCATCGACAGCGGCGTGGGCTCGATGATCGACGCCGACATGGAAGAGGAAGCGGCCCGCCTTCAGGCACTTCAGGTCCAGCAGCAGCTGGCCACGCAGTCGCTTTCCATCGCGAACCAGGCACCGCAGAACATCCTCAGCCTCTTCCGCTGACGGATGCGGTGACGCCTTCGGGCTGTCGCGAGCACAACCAAAAGGCGGATCCCGGATCATCCGGGGTCCGCCACCCAGAAGAAGCCGGGTGGCCACCCGGACAGCCGTCAGGGGCAGAGAGGACAACACATGAGTATCGCCGCATACAAGAAGACCATCCGCGAGAGCGAATCGCCGCGCCAGATCGAGCGCCGCGTGCTCAGCCGGATCACGGCGGAGATGGACGAAATCGGCGCCGAATACGACACCGCCCTTCCCGGGCGCAAACAGCACATCCTGGCTCACGGGCTGCGCGCCACGCTCGGCGACAACCAGAGCCTCTGGCGGGCGCTGCGCTACGACCTGGCCTCGGACGGGAACCGTCTGCCGGTCGAGCTGCGCGCGAGCCTGATCTCGCTGGCGCTCTGGATCGACCGCCAATCGACCAAGGTGATGGGCGGCGAGCCCGGTCTCGCGGCCATCCTCGAGGTCAACAAACGCGTCATCGCCGGCCTCTCGGGCCAAGCGCCGCGCCCCGACGGGATTTGAAGCCATGGCCCTCGCGCTCACACTCAAGCCGAACGAACGGGTCATCATCAACGGCTGCGCGCTGGTCAATGCCAACCGCCGCCAGACCATCTATATCGAGAGCATGGCCGATGTCGTCCGCGGCTCGGACCTCCTGGACGAAAAGGCCGCCGCGACCCCGGCCACCCGCGTCTATTTCATGATCCAGACCGCGCTCACCCAGGTGAAGCACCGCGAGACGCTGGTGCCCCTGATCCAGAAAGACCTCGCGCAGCTGGCCTGCGTCTTCGGCGGCGCGTCGCTGTCGTCGATCTTCAAATCGGCGAACTTCATCTCGAGCGGCGATTTCTACAAGGCGATGGCCGCGCTCCGCCCGGTGATCAAGCACGAGCGCGAGCTCTTCGAGCGCATCGAGGCCCGCAAGGCCGCAGAGGCCGGTCACGCCGAGACGCCAAGCGCCTCGCACGGGGTCGCCGCGGAATGATGCTGGCGCTGGGCACCATGTCGGCCCAGACCGGGCTGCGCCTTGTCACCACGGTCGAGGACAAGGCCAAGGCGCTCATCCGCGACAGCGCCCAGCACGCTCGCGCCATCGCGCATTTCGAGGAGAACATCGCCTCGGTGAACTCGGTCGACGACCTGATGGCCGATCCCGACCTCTATGCCTTCGTGATGCGCGCCTATGATCTGGAGGATCAGATCTTCGGCAAGGCGCTGATGTCGAAGATGCTGAAGAGCGATATCGACGACCCCAAGGCGCTGGTGAACCGGCTGTCGGATCCGCGCTTCAAGGAGCTCTACAACGCGCTCCAGTTCGGTCCCGAGGGCGAGAACACGCTGGTGACGCTCTCGAAGAAATGGCGCGACAGCGTCGTCGAGAAATACGTCTCGCGGCAGTTCATCGACCAGCAATACGACCAGAACGAAACCGTCGGCACCGCGCTCGAGTTTCGCCAGAAGATCGGGTCGGTCGAGAACGTCTTCGACATCCTCAAGGACCGCGACCTGGCGCTCGTGGTGCGCACCGCGCTCGGGTTGCCGCGCGAGTTCGCCCAGCTCGACATCGACAAGCAGGCCGAAGAGATCAAGGAACGTCTCGATCTCGAGACCCTGAAGGACCCCGCCGAGGTCGAGAAGCTCGTCAATCGCTACGTGCTGATCTCGGACGCGCAATCGGGCACCGCCACCGCTGGCAGCGCCGCGCTTCAGATGCTGACCTCGGCGGCGAATTACAGCTTCGTCTCGATCGATCTCGAGGCGATCTCGTCGCTGCCGCGCAGCCCCTATCGCTGACAAGGAAGACCATCATGGAACGTCACATCGTCATCGCCGGACAGTGTCGGGCGGGAACCACGCTGTTCTACAACATGATGCGGCACACGCTGCAGAACTTCACGCAGCCGGCCCGGGAAGTGCCCGCGCTTAGCTGTCTCGGATTGCCGGGCAATTACCTGACCAAGCGCCCGCTCGACATCTTCGAGATCCCGCGCATCCTCGAAACCAACCCAATGGGCAAGCGGATCGACCTGATCGTGTCGCTCCGCGACCCGCGCGATGTGCTGACGAGCCGCCACAAGAGCGTGCCGGACGATTACTTCTGCCACGCGGACCGGCACTGGTTCGTGGCCGAGGGCCAGCCGCGCAGCCTGACCAATCCCGGCTTCCTGCCGACCCACGAGGCCATCGCCCGTATCGCCACCTCCGGCATCTTCAAGCAGGGCGTGTTCCTTCTGCGCTACGAGGATCTGATCGCCGATCCGGAGCGGATGCAGGCGCGGCTCGCCAGCGATCTCGATCTCGAGTTCGAGGGCCGGTTCTCGGATTTCCACCAGGCCGCGATCCCGGACGCGCTCAGCCGCGCGTTGAACGGCGTGCGCCCGGTCGAGCATCGCGCCCGTCCGAAATGGATGGAGCCCGAGCATCACGAACGCATCCGCGATCAGTTCACCCGCTACCCCGAGCTTTTCGACATCCTGATCGCGCTCGGCTACGAGGACGACCACAGCTGGTTCGACGCCTTCCGCGCTGCCGCCTGAGGCGGGCACGCGCGGCGCGGGTCGTTCCAATCGTGGTTAATGCCAGGGCGGGGCCTTACTCCGGCAGCCCGTCTATCCGCGCGACGGCGTCGAGCCCCTCGTCCCAATCGGCGCGGCTCGCCCAGCAGATATGCGCGTCGGGTCGCGTCAGTACCGGACCGTCGAGCGATCCCGCCGGGATGACGACCCAGCCGCTCTCCTCTTCGACGTAGGGCAGCGCCGCGCCGCACTCTGCGCAGAAGCATCTCTCGTGCCGCGTCCCGGCAAGCCGGAAGCGCTTCGCCGACCGCTCGCCCGTCAGCCAGACCAGTTGTGCCGTTGACGAGAAGAGGTTGGCCGCGTGGGCCGAGCCGGTGCCGCGTCGGCAGCGCGAGCAGTGACAGAGGAAGAACCCTTCGAATGCGCCCGTCACCTCGAAACTCACGGCGCCGCACAGGCAGCGTCCTGTCGCCGGTTCGCCCATCGCGCATGTCTCCTCTGTCGCATTACTCTGACCGGCCGCCCGGTCAGGCCGTGGTCAGTCCCCAGACCTAGCCGCAGCGAGGCGCGAAAGTCGACGCGAGAGTGCGGCGGCGAAGATCAGTTCAGAAGCTCGTCTTCCTCGGTGGTCGAGGGGATCACGATCAGTTCCTCGCTCGCGAGCTGGCGCACCGTGTCGAGCATCGCCGACTGCGCCGCGCGCACGTCGCGGGCCCGCACGCCGCCCATCGTCGCCAGTTCCTCCTGCAGCATGTCGCGCGAGCGCTGCGGCAGGCAGCCGAAGAAATGCTCCTTCACATGCTCCTTGGCGCCTTTGAGCGCCATCGGCAGCGTGTTGCCTTCGACCGTGCGCATGACGCGCACGAGGCTCTGGGTGTCGAGCCGGATCAGGTCGTCGAAGGTGAACATCTTCTGGCGGATCGCCTGGAAACTGTCTGGCATCCGCTCTTCCAGCGACGGCGTCAGCTTCTCGAACGTGTCGTTGTCGAGCCGGTTGAAGAGCTCGGCCATGCGCTTCTGGCGCTCGGCCACGGTGGGCTGCGAGGCGACGGTCGCGATGTCGCGCGACAGGGTCTCTTCGATCTGGCGCATCATGTGGTGCGGCACGGCGTCCATGCGCACCATGCGCTCGATAATCGCCACCATCCGCTCTTCGCCGAGGAGAGGCAGCACCGCGGCGGCGACGGACATCTCGACATTGGTGAGGATCGCGGCGGCGGTCTGGTCGTGCTCGGAGCGCAGGTAATTGGCAATGACGGTGGGGTTGAGCGACGAGAACCGCGCCCAGAGATCGCGCTCCTGCAAGGGCCCGCGGATCTCGCGCAGGATCGAGGAGACCTGATCCTCGGGCAGCACCTTCTTCAGCATCGACTCGGCCATGGTGAACGAGCCAACCACGCTGCCGCCATGGGCCACCGCCTCGCCGAATTCGCGCATCACCTTCTCGACCGAGACCGAGGAGATCACGCCGAGCCCCGCCATCGCGTGGCTGATCTTGCGGATCTCGTCCTCGGAGAGCTTCTTCATTAGCTCGCTGCCGCGATCCTCGCCGAGGCAGAGAAACAGCACCGCGGCCTTCTCGGGTCCCCTGAGACCCGGCGTCGGCAACCCGCTTCCGACGGTCGCGGCGCGCTGCGGCATGGTCGTCTTGCGTTCGATGGTTTCGGTGTTCATGGGAGGGCCTTTCGTCTCATCCGCCCACCGGCGGCAGATAGCTTTCCATCAGGCTGCCCGCGAGCATGTACCAGCCGTCGATCAGCACGAAGAAGATCACCTTGAAGGGGAGCGAGATCAGCACCGGCGGCAGCATCATCATGCCCGCGCTCATCAGGATCGACGCGATGATCAGGTCGATCGCCACGAAGGGCAGGTAGATCAGGAAGCCGATGGTGAAGGCGCGGCGCAGCTCGGAGATCATGAAGGCCGGGACGAGCGCCCGCCAGGGCGCGTCCTCGGCGGTGGCGGGGATCTCGACCTCGACATCGGCGGGCGCGCCTTCGGAGCGCGCGGCGATGTCCATGAAGAGGCCCAGATCCTTGGGCCGCGTGTTGGCGAACATGAAGGTCTTGAAGGGCGCGCCGATCCGCGGCACCGCCTGCTCCTCGTCGATGGAGTTCTGCAGAAGCGGCTCGAGCCCGTCCTCCCACGCAGCGACCAGCACCGGCTGCATGACGAAGAAGGTCATGAAGAGCGCCATCGCCGAGATCACCATGTTGGGCGGCGTCTGGTTCAGGCCGAGCGCGGAGCGCAGGATCGAGAAGACGATGACGAAGCGGGTGAAGCTCGTCATCACCACCAGAAGCCCCGGCGCCACCGACAGGATGGTGAAGAGGCCGATGAGCTGGATGATCCGGCCCGAAAGCTCCGCCCTGTCGTCCGACCCCGCGGGCGCGTCGCTCAGGATACCCGTCAGCCCGTCGAGGAACGGTCCCGCCTCCTGTGCCATCGCCGGTGCCGCGCAGAGGGAAATGCCGGCAAGGGCGAGGCAGGTCAGAAGGCGGGCCGTCCGGGTCATGCCGTCAGAAATCCGTGACGTGGTCGCGTACGATTTCCGTCAGCGAGACTCCGATCCGGTCTCCCGGAAGCTTGACCAGATCGCCGCGTGCGACGAGCCGGTCGTTGATGACCAGATCCACCGGCTGGCCGATGCGCTGGTCGAGCTCGATCACCGAACCGCGGCTGAGTTTCAGAAGAGTCGAGATCGGCATCTTGCAGGCGCCGAGCACCACTTTGACGTCCAGATCGACATTGAGCATCGCCTGGATCGAATGCCCGCCCGGTCCCGGAAGCGCGGCGGTCGGCGCGCCGCTCTCGGTCGCGTCCTCGTCGAACTCCGGGATCGATCCGGCGATGCCGCCGACACCGCCCGCAGCTTCCGCGGCGGCGGTCTCGAGTTCCAGTTCGGGTTCGGGCGCGGATTTGGCGGATTTGCCGCCGCGCGGGGCGTCCTTGGGGGTCTCTGCGTCAGCCATGGCGGGCCTCCGGGCTCTGGGTGGCGGTCTGGGCTGTGCGGGCGCGGCCGCGCAGCAAGTCGATCAGCTGGTCGCAAATGGCGGACAGGCTGTAATGCATCAGTCCGTCCTGCCACTCGATCCGGGCATCGCCCGGCCTGAGCGCCGGATCGGCGTCGATCTCGAGGCGCGCGTCGAGGTCCTGCGCGCGGGCGACCTCGGCGATCTCGGGGCGGAGCGCCTCGAGCATGTCGGGGGCGAGCGTCAGCCTGACGCGGCCCGGCCCGGTCACCAGCGGCAGCCCCGCCTGCAGCTCGGCGCGGACGCGGCGCTCGGAGAGGGTCGCGAGGATCTCGGGCGCGAGGCGGCGCATGACGGCCAGGGCGAACTCGACCAGATCGGCCTCGAGCGCCTGCCGATGGGCATCGGCATCGGCCAGAAGCACGGCGATGCCCTGCGCGATGGCGTCGCGGCAGAGGCTTTGAGTCTCGAGCGTGCGCGCCGCCTGTTCGGCGGCCAGCTCGGCGCGCCCGGCGGCATGGCCCTCGGCGCGGGCGGCATCGGCGGCGGCGGCGAGGCGGGCGGTGAGCTCGTCCTCGGAATAGCTGCGTCCGGCGACCGAAAAGCCGCCGCGCTCCATCTCGAGCTCCTGGTCGAAATCTCGGTCGAAGAGCAGGCCCATAGGATCAGGCCCCCTCTGCCAGCCAGTGACGGACGACCTTGAGGCTCTCGTCCGGCTCGGCATCGACAAGCTCGCCCACCGACTGCACCCGGCGGCGACGGACGCCGCCATTGACCGAGGCGAGCGCCACGAGGTCGTCATTGGCGTCCTCGGTCAGGAGCGGGTCGAGCGCCGGCTCGATCCGCGTCACCTGCCCGTCGGGGCCCGAGACGGTGGTCCGGCCGGGCAGCTGCGGACGCGCGACCGCCGGTGCGATCTGGGCCTGCGCGGGCTCGGGCTCGGCGGGCGCGGGCTGGGGCAGGGCGGCGAAGCCTTCGGGAAGCGCGCGCTTCAGCGCCGGGCGGACGCCGAGGATCAGCACCATCGCGACGATGGCCAGCGCCAGGAGACCCTTCAGGATCGAGACCATGTTGCGGGCGAGGAGATCGGTGAAGACATTGCCCTTGGCGATCGTGTCCTCGCCGCCGAAGGTCATGAACTGGAGGCTCTCGACCGTCAGCACGTCGCCGCGCGCGGTGTCGAAGCCGATGGCTGACTGCACCAGACGCTCGATCCGCTGCAGCTCTTCTGGCGTGCGCTCGCGATAGGCGAGATCGCCATTGGCGTCCTCTTCGTAAAGACCGTTGACCAGAACCGCGACCGACAGCCGCTCGATCTCGCCCGGCTCGCGCACAGTCTCGGAGAGGGTCGTGCCGATCTCGTAATTGACGATCTCGTCATTGGTGCTGGAGCGGTTGGTCGAGGTCGGGCCCTGACCGGCGCCGTCGGCCAGCTCGGGCGGGATGTCGCCCACGACGCTGACCGATCCGCTTGCGGTATCGGCATCCTCGCGGTTCTGCGCGCGGGTCTCGGTCGAGCGGATGACCTGCTGGTCGGGATCGAAGCTTTCCTGCCGGATGACCTGCCGCGCGCTCGTCAGCGTGACGGCGGTCTCGACGCGGACATTGTCGGCGCCGACGCGGGCGGCGAGGATCTCGGTGACGCTCTGGGCGAGCCGGTCCTCGATGGCCGACTGGCGGCTGGTGACAGACACCTCGCCCGGCGCGTCGCCTTCTCCGCCGAGGATGGTCTCGCCGGTCGAGGACAGGATTGTCACGTCGGAGGCGCGCAGATCCGGCACCGCCGAGGATACCAGCGCCCGGATCGCCAGCGCCTGGTTGCGGCTGACGCCGTAGCCGGGGCGGGCGCGCACGATGACCGACGCAGTCGCATCGGGACGGGTGCGCGAGAACGCCTCGCGCTCGGGAAGGACCAGATGCACCCGCGCGCCTTCGATCCCTTCGAGAGTGCGGATCGAGCGGGTCAGCTCGCCTTCGAGCGCGCGCATCCGGTTCACCTTCTGCAGGAAGGTGTTCATGCCGAGGCCGCTCTGCTCGTCGAAAAGCTCCCACCCCGGAACGCCGTCAGCGGGCAGGCCGCGCTCTGCCAGAACCATGCGCGCGCGGGCGACGTCGGGCTCGGGTACGCTGACCGTGGTGCCGCCCTGATCGAGCCGCACCTGGTAGCCCGCCTGTTCCAGCGCCGACACGATGCGTCCGGCGGAGGCGGGATCGAGATTTCCGTAGAGGGGCCGGAAGGCCGGAGAGAAGACCGCGCCGAGACCCAGAAACAGCACGAGGACCATGCCGAGGCCCGTTGCCCCAAGCAATGCCACGCGCCCACGCCCCAGCGCTCCAAGGTTCTCCTTGAGCTTCAGCACCTGTATTCCGCCTCGGTTTATGTCGTCCCGGTCATCCGGGATCACGTTTTATACGTTTTTTATGGATAATGTCCTCTTTTTCCTTGTCGGTCAATTCATTCTTATTCATTTATTTGGTGAGAGCAGGCAAAAATAGTGAGCCAGAAAATGGCCGTTGCAGAAGCAGCCCCTTCGTCACCGTCAAAGGTGAAACGCATCTTCGTTATCCTTGCGCTGATCCTTGTCTGCGCGGGCGCCGCCATTGGCGGCCTGACCATCGCGCTCGGGCCTGAGCGCCTTATGAATACGGTCCTGGGCGGCGACACGCCCCCCGAGGCACATGGGGACGCCGCGCATGGCGGCGACGCGGGAGGCCACGGTGCGCCCGAGGCCGCCGGTGGGCATGGTCTTGAGAGCGCCGAGCCCGGCGCGGCGAGCGGCATTCGCATCGCGGCGATGAGCGAGATGATCGTGAACATCACCTCGCTCACCATGACCGGGCGCAAGACCACGCGCTTTCTCAAGCTCAACATCGCCTTCGCCATCGACCAGTCCATCGAGGGGGCGGAGCGCTTCGACGAGCGCCGCCTCTTCATCCGCGACACGCTGCAGGACTACCTGCGCCAGCTCGCCGAGGACGATCTGGAAGGCAGCGCCGGGTTGGCGCGTCTCAAGGCCGAGCTTCTGCGCCGCGCCCGCGCGGTGATGGACAGCGAGGCCCCGCGCGAGGTGCTGGTGTCGGACATGGTGATCCAATGAGCGAGACGGCGATCCAGACCGAACCCCAGGGGCTCAGCCTCGAAGAAGAGATCATCCGCGTCACGGCGCAGAACGTCGAACGCCTGCCGATGCTCGAGACCATCTTCGAGCGTCACGCGCAGGGGCTGGCCGGCGCGCTCAAGGGCTTCACCGGGGTGCCGGTCGAGGCCGAGTTCACCCGCGTCGACTACCTTCTCTGCGGCGATGCGCTCGACGGGGTCGATCCGCATTGGCTGACCGTCGTCTGCGAGGCCGATCCCTGGGGCGGCATCTTCGCGCTCGCGATCGACCCGAAGCTCCTCTTCTCGATGCTGGAGATCCTTCTGGGCGGCCGAACGGCCAAGCCCACCGAATGGTCGCCGCGCAGCTTCACCTCGATCGAGAAGAACCTTGCCAAGCAGGTCTCGCAGCTCGTGCTCGACGAGCTGCGCGCGGCCTTCGCGCCGGTAGACGAGGTCCGCTTCCGCGTCAGCCATTTCGAAAGCAGTCCGCAATCGACGCTTCTGGCGCCGCCGAAAAGCCCGACCAGCCGGGTCTCGTTCGAGATCGGTCTGGAAGGGCGCGGCGGCGGCATCGTCTTCGTGCTGCCGCATGTCACCGTCGAAAGCGTCCGCGGCAAGCTCTCGGAGCTGTTCATGGGCGAGCAGATCGGTGGCGACAACAGCTGGGAAGTGGGGATGCAATCGGCGCTCAAGGACACGCCGGTGACGCTGACCGCGATCCTGCAACAACTCCGGGTGCCTCTGTCCGAGGCGCTCGACTGGAAGGTCGGACAGGTGCTCGATCTCGGGCTCGACGCGGATGCCGAGGTGTCGATGGCCACATCGGGCCGGACGCTTCTGCGAGGCGCGATCGGACGGCGCCGCTCGGGCGCCGCGGCGGTCCGGGTGACCGAGATCCTGTTCGACAAGGAAAGGGGAACAGAGTGATGGGACTGATGATCGATTTCGTGATCGTGGCGCTTCTGCTGGTCGCGGTGGGGTTCGGGCTGGTGCTCGAACGCCGGGTCGCGCGGCTCCGGGCGATGCTCGAGGAACTCGGCCCGATGGTCGAGCAGTTCGCGCTGGCGGTGGACCGCAGCGAGGACACGGTGCAGGCGCTGCGCTCGGTCGCCGAGACCGGACCGGCTCCGCGCAAGCCCGCGCGCTCGGCGCCGCAGCCGGGTGTCGCGCCCGCCGCCAAGGCGCGCCGCAACCATTCCGCCACGATCCGCTCGGCCAATGGCAGCGGGCCGCATAATGCCGATGACAAGAGCGAGTTGGTGAAATCCTTCTTCGCCTCCGCCAAGGACCGCTCGACATGATCGCCTGGCGACCGTCCCGGATGACGCTCTGCCTCGTCGCGCTGGGCGGCGCCGCGCTGATCCGCGGCGGTGTCGCGGTGGACGAGGCGACCGAGCCCCGGGTGCCGCGCGGTGTCTTCGTGTCGGCCGCCGATGCGGCCGGAGCCGCCGCGCTCGCACCCGAAGCCGAACCCGCCGCCGCGCCCCAGCCGGATGTCGCCAGCGCCGCCGACGAGATCCTCGCGCGCGGCTGCGAGATGCCCGAGACGCTGCTGGCCGCGATCAAGGAGGAACGCGCGCTTCTGGAGGCGCAGAAGCAGAAGCTCGAGACCCGCTCCTCCGAGGTCGGCCTCGCCGCCGAGGAACTGGCCATCGAGACCGCCCGCCTGACCGAGCTGCGCGAAGAGCTGACCGGGCTTCTGGACCGGGTCGAGGCCGCGCATACCGCCGATGTCGACCGGCTGGTGGGTCTCTACGCGGCGATGAAACCTGCGGATGCGGCCAACATCATGGACGATCTCGATCTCGAGGTGTCGGTCATGGTGCTCGGGACCATGCGCGAACGCGATGCGGCGCCGATCCTCGCCAGCCTCAACCCGGTGCGCGCGCGCGCCATCTCGAAGATCATCCTCGAACGCTCGCAGCTGCCGGGCGACCAGGACCTGACCGGGATCAAGCTGAAATGATCGTCGTCGAAAGCATCGGCTTCGCCGCCACCCATACCATCGCCGCGATCCTGCGCGACCTGCCGGGATACGAGGTCAGCCATGGCAGCCAGGACTTCGTCGCGAAGACGCGGCTCGGCGTCGGAGGGCAGAGCCCGGACGCGTTCGTCGCGTCGATGCGGGGCGCGGCGGAGACGGGCGGGACGCCGGTGGCGCTGCACACCAGTTTCGCGCCGCAGAGTATGAAACCGGCCTGCGACGGGGGCGGGGTGGCGTATCGGCTTTTGGTGCGTGACCCGGCGCGCCAGATCGAGAGCTGCTATGCCTGGATCTCGCGTAAAGTCTTGACCGGACAGCCGGTTTTGCCGGACGTCCTGCGCGCGGCGCTGCCGGTTCTGAAGGCGGCGAGGCTGGGGCCGGGCTTGCCGGATATCCTCTTCGCCTTCGCGGCGCGGCATGTGACCGGTTACAATGTCGCCGGTCTCGCCTGCGGGGCGCGGGTGGTGAAGATGGAAGAGATCCTCGCCGACGAGCAGGCCTTCCGGGAGCTCTTCGCGGTGCCGGATGCCGTTGAAATCGGGCATTTTTCCGGAGAAGAGGTCAAGCTCGCCTCGCATCGCGCCAAGCAGGCGGATGCCCCGATGACCGAGCCCGACCGGGCGCGGATCCTCGCGGCGCTGGAGCTTCCGCTCGGGGCGGCGCGCCTCAGTTACGAGGATTACCGCAGCGCGCTCGGCTACTGAAACGGTACAAAGCCGCCGTTTCGACCCCCTGAAATGGACGCGGTGTGCCGTTTTCAGACCGAAAACGGACATTTGCCCATGGGCAATTTCTTGATGCCGTCTTTATGGGTCAGGGGTGCTGACCATGATCCTCTGACCCAGGCGCGGAACGAGGCCGCAGGCCGCCGCGCCAGCGCCTGCCCGCCCGGACGGGCAGGCGCTTTGGGGACGCTGGGCGAGACGGTTGGGGTCGTCCGAGGGTGGCCGGGATAAAGCGCACGGACCGAAGGTTGGAGCGCCTCCCCGCGGGCAGGCGCTGGCGCGGCTTTGTCTTTGGCGGAACGTCGTTGTTTTCTCACGGCACGGATGCTGACCATGATCCCCGCCCTAGGGTGCGGAACAAGGCCGCAGGCCGCCGCACCAGCGCCTGCCCGCCCGCACGGGCAGGCGCTTTGGGGACGCTGGGCGAGACGGTGGAGGTCTCCCGGGTGTGGCGTGGATAAAGCGCACGGGCCGGAGGTTGGAGCGCCTCCCCGCGGGCAGGCGCTGACGCGGCTTTGGGCTTTGGCGGAACGTGGTCGTCTTCTTGCGGCATGGCTGCTGATCGTGATCCCCGCCCCAGGGCGCGGAACAAGGCCGCAGGCCGCCGCGCCAGCGCTGGACCGGCCCGACGGTCCGGCGCTTTGGGAACGAAGGCGCGGCGATCGAGGTCGGAGGTATCTGGCAGACATCAAGCGACGACCAAGGAGGGCATTGCGCCGGACCCCGGTCCAGCGCGGGCGTGGCTTAGGGCTCGGGCGAACGATGGTTCTCTTCTCGCGGAGTTGGCGCTGACCATGATCCTCTGACCCAGGCGCGGAACAAGGCCGCAGGCCGCCGCGCCTGCGTTGGACCGGCCCAACGGTCCGGCGCTTTGGGGACGAAGGCGCGACGATCGAGGTCGGAGGTATCTGGCAGACATAAAGCGACGACCACGGAGGTCATTGCGCCGCACCCCGGTCCAGCGCTGGCGCGGCTACGGGCTCGGGCAGGCAGGCCCCGGCGCGGCTCAGTCGTAGCGGCGGGTCGAGCCTTCGGGGGGGGCGCGGCGGATGCGGGCGCGGAGATCCATGAGGTAGCGCAGGATCTCGGCCACGGCCTTCCAGTGCTCGTCGGGGATTGTCTGGTCGATCTCGACGCTGTCATAGAGCGCGCGGGCGAGGGGGCGGTTCTCGATCATCGGCACGTCATGCTCGGCGGCGAGCTTGCGGATCTGGTGGGCCATCAGGTCGGCGCCCTTGGCGACGCAGACCGGCGCGGGATCGAGACCGGCCTCGTAGCGGAGCGCCACCGCGTAATGCGTCGGGTTGGTCAAGACCACGGTCGCCTTGGGCACGGCAGTCGCGGCGCGCTGGCGGGCGCGCTCGCGGCGGAGCTCCTCGCGCTTGCGGCGGATCATCGGATCGCCTTCGCTGTCCTTGTGCTCGTCGCGCAGCTCCTTGATCGACATGCGCTGCTTCTTGAGCCACTGGAACCGCTTCCAGACGATGTCGATGATCGCCAGCGGGATCAGGAAGCTGCAGGTCAGGATCAAGACGAGCGCGATCTTCTCGCGGAGATAGAGAAGCAGGCTCACCGGCTCGAGCCCGCCCGACTGCCAGACCGCGGTGACCGCGCCGACCGATACCTGCGCGCCGATGAAGGCGACCACGGCGACCTTGGCGAGGTTCTTCACGAATTCGACCGCGGTGTCGGTCGAGAAAATGCGCTTGAGACCCTGGAGCGGCGATATCTTCGAGAGCTTCGGCTGGATGCGCTCGGTCGAGACCACGACCTCGCCCTGGATCAGGACACCGAACAGCGCCGCCGCGATCATCGTGGCGAGCGCGGGCGCGAGCAGGAAGGCCAGCGGCAGCGCGAGCTCGCTGACGACGCCGCCAAGATCGCGCAGCCCGGTCGCGCCGGCGCTGACCTCGATATGGGCGGCTTGGGCGAGAAGCGCGCCCAAGACCTCGGCGAGCGACGGACCGGCGACGGGCAGGATGAACAGCACAAGGATAAAGAAGGAAAAGATGCTCATCACGTTGCCGGGTTCCTTGGAACTCGGAACGTCGCCTTTCTCGCGGGCTTTCTTGAGTTTTCGCTCGGAGGCCTCTTCTGTCTTGTTGTCCTTGTCTTCCTCGCTCATCGCCGCCCCCTCAGAACGCCAGCGTCCCGAGCCAGCCGGTAAAGGCGGCCAGGAACCCGGCGATGACGGAGGGGAGCGCGATGCTCATCACCGCAAGCCCCGCCCCGAGCAGGAGCGGCGTCGCGACGAAGAATACGGGCAGGGTGGCCATCAGCCGGTTGGCGAGGCCGAGCCCGGTATTCATCACCAGTTGCAGGACGTAGAAGGGCGCGGCCAGCGTGACGCCGAGATAAAGGCTCATGGCGGCGGCGCGGATGATCTGGTCGGCGAGGTCGTAGGGCATCAGCTGGCCGACCGGGAAGACATCGTAGGACATCATGATCGCGCCGAGGATCAGATGATGGGTGTCGGTGGCGAAGATCAGCGCGGTGGCGGCGAGCGTCAGGATCGAGGCCACGAGCGTCGCGCCCTCGAAGGCGCCCTGCGAGGGCGCCAGGGCGTTGGCGAGGCCCGAGACCATGCCGATCTGGTAGCCCGCGAAGGAGACCGCGCTCATCACGATCCGCGCGGTCAGTCCGAGCCAGAGACCGACGGTGATCTCGAGGCCGAAGATCGCGATCAGGTCGACGGGGCGCGACAGATCGAGCGGGCCGATGCCGATGGCGGGCGAGAGCGCGATGCACAGGAGCAGCGCAAGCGCCAGCTTGTGGCGGTTCGGGATCGCCTGCTCGCCGAAGGCCGGCATGAAGAGGAAGATCGCGCCGATCCGCGCGAAGATCACGCCGACACCGATGATCTGCGAGGTGAGAAAGACCGAGAGGTCCATCCCCTAGCCGCCGATCTGGCCGACGGTGCGGAGCGTCGCCTTGCGGTGGATCTCGGCATGGCTGAGGATCGGCGTGGTCGGGCTGACCCTCTCGAGCATGGCGCGGATATGGTGGCGGATCTCGGGGGCGCAGAGGATCGCGGCCCAGACCTCGTCCCGGGCATGAGTCTGGATCTCGCGGCGGGCGTCGAGCACAAACTCCTGCACGCGCTTTGGCGACATCAGGAACTGGGTCTCGTCGCCCTGCTTGCGGAGCGCCTCGAGGAACTCGCGCTCCCAGGCGGGCGAGAGGCCGATCACCGGCAGGAAGCCCTGCTCGTCGGTCAGCCCCGCGCAGATCTGCTTGGAGAGGCGCTGGCGGACATGCTCGGTGACGCGGGTGACATTGGCGCCGTGGCGGTCGGCCTCGGCCATGGCCTCGACGATCTGCGGCAGGTTACGGATCGAGATGCGCTCGTCGAGGAGGCGCTGCAAGACGTGCTGGACATGGATGATCGGGGTCGGCGCGGAGAGATCGGCGACGAGTTTCTGGTAGTCGCGGTCGAGCCGCTCGACGGCCTCCTTGGTGGTGCCGAAGGTCATCAGCTCGGACATGTGGTCCTTGACCACCTCGGTCAGGTGGGTGGTCAGGACGCTTTCGGGATCGACGACGGTCAGCCCGTGCTGCTCGGCCTCGTTGGCCTGGCGGCGGTCGGTCCAGATCGCGTCGAGCCCGAAGGCGGGGTCCTTGGTCTTCTCGCCCTTGAGCTTCAGCGTGGTGTCGGGCGGGGTCAGGACCATGCGGCCGCGGGGGCGGCATTCGCCGCGGGCGGCCTCGGTGCCGTGGACGAGGATGCGGTAGGTGTTGAGCGGCAGGGTCTGCTCGTCGCGGATCCGCACGGTCGGCAGGACGAAGCCGAACTCGCGGGCGAAGAGGTTGCGCAGGCTCTTGATCTTGCCGGGAAGCGCGGCCTCGGGGCCGTCGGAGAGCGGCACCAGCGCGGTGCCGAGCTCGAGGCAGAGATCGTCGACGCGCATGGTCTGCTTGAGCACGTCTTCCTCGGTCTGGGGGGCCTCCTCGGTCACTGCCTTGCGGGCCTCGTCGCGGGCCTCGGTGGCCATGCGGCGGTGCATCATGATGCCGGTCGCGGCCATGATCGCCGAGAGCGCGAGGAAGATCGGGAAGGGGAAGCCGGGCAGGAGGCCCATGGCCACGAGAAGCCCCGAGGCCATGAAGAGCGCCTTGGGGAAGCGGCCGAGCTGGGCCATAACCACTTCGTTGGCCGCGCCGTCGGTGCCGCCCTTGGTGACGATGAGGCCCGCGGCCATCGACACGATCAGTGCGGGCACCTGGCTCACGAGACCGTCGCCGATGGTCAGCGTGGTATAGGCGGTGGCGGCGGCGGCGAGCGACATGTCGTGCTGGACGGTGCCGATCAGGATACCGCCGACGATGTTGATGAGCGTGATGATGATGCCCGCGACCGCGTCGCCGCGCACGAACTTGGACGCACCGTCCATCGCGCCGAAGAAGCTGCTCTCCTCTTCGAGCGTCTTGCGCCTTGCTTGCGCCTGGGCGTCGTCGATCAGGCCCGCGCCGAGATCGGCGTCGATGGCCATCTGCTTGCCCGGCATCGCGTCGAGCGAGAAGCGCGCCGAGACCTCGGCGATCCGGGTCGAGCCCTTGGTGATGACGATGAAGTTGATCACCACGAGGATCGAGAAGATCACGATGCCGATGACGTAGGAGCCCGCGACGATGAAGCGGGAGAAGCCCTCGATCACGCCGCCCGCGGCGTTCGTGCCGCTATGGCCCTCGGAGAGGATCAGGCGGGTCGAGGCGACGTTCAGCGACAGGCGCAGAAGCGTGACCACGAGAAGGAGCGTCGGGAAGGCGTTGAACTCGAGCGGGCGCTTGATCCAGAGCGCGACCATCAGGATCAGGACCGAGAGCGACAGCGAGATCGCGAGGCCCAAGTCCAAGAGGATCGCCGGGAGCGGCACGAAGAGCACCGCGAGGATCAGCGTCACGCCGAGCGCGAAGCCGATGTCGCGATTGGCGAGGCTCGTGGCCCAGGCCGAGGCGGGGGGCGGATCGGCGCGGCTGGTCATGGCCGCTCTCCGCGCACGAAGACCGGAAGGATGGGTTGCAGGTCGCCGGAACCGAAAAGCGAGCGGCGCGGCGCGCCGGGCTCGGAACGGGTGCTCCAGAACGGGCCGCCCGCCTGGGCGACGGGCGCAGTCTCGGGCGCGTTGCGGGCCACGTCGCGGAAGATCGCGATGCGGTCATTGGCGACGCGGATATTGCGCTCGAGGCTGGTGCGGTAGACCCGCTGGTGCTCTTCGGTGCGCGAATGGTAAGCGCCGGCGGCTTTTTCCCAATCGCCGATCTCGTGGTAGAGGCCCTTGAGGAAGCGGGCGGCGTAATCGACATTCTGCACCGGGTCGAACCCGTCGGTGACGCTGTCGAAGGCCTTGGGGTGCCAGCGCAGGTTGATCTGCATGCAGCCCACGTCGATCGAGCGGGCGCCGCGGCGATGCTCGGAGGCGACGAAGGCCAGCGCGCCGGAGCGGCTGTCGAAGATATGGCCCTTGCCCTCGGAATTGACTGCCCAGGGCCAGACCGTCAGCTCTCCGTCCCGCATCATCCCGGCCTCCTGCAGCCCGATGGCGAGAAGCAGGTTGTGGGGGATCGCGTAGCGCTCCTGCGCGGCGAGGATCTGGCGCAGGCACATGCCGGTTACGCCGCCGCCCGGCGCTGCGCTCGGTGCCGTGGCGGTGCCGTAGAAATCCGCCCATCCCGCCGCGGCGGCGGGCAGGGGCATGAGGCCCAGCACAAGGGCGCAGGCGCGGGCGAGGCGGCGCATCCTAGAGCCCCCCGCTGGCGATGGCGTCGAAGCTCCGGTCCGATATCGTCACCAGCATCCCGTAGATGAAGGGCGTGGTCGCGACGATGCCGATCAGGATGATCACGATCTTCGGGATAAAGGTCAGCGTCATTTCCTGGATCTGCGTCAGCGCCTGGAAGAACGCGATGACGAGACCGACGCCCAGGGCAAGCGCCAGGATCGGCCCGACGCCGATCAGGACGGTCCAGATCGTGTCCGACAGGAGATCATATACCTCGGCCTCGGTCATGGCGGGCGTCAGATCGGCATTCGCATGATTTCCTGGTAGGCCGAGATGAACTTGTCGCGGAAGGTGACCGCCATCTTCACCGTGGACTCGAGCTCGAGCGTGGCCTGCACCACCTCTTGCGTCGAGTAGCCGCCCTGGAGCCCCGCCTGCATGACGTGCTCGGCCTTCTCGGCCTTCTCGACGGCAGAGCTGGCGGCCTTGGCCATGAGCTCGGCGAAATCCGCGCCGCGGCTCGTCTCGACCGCGTCGGAGGGGCCTTTGGTGGCCGAGAGCCCCTGGGTGGAGCGATAGGCGCTGAGCGCCGCGGTCGATGTGATCAGGCTTTCTGCCATGATATCCTCACTTCAACAGGTCGAGCATGCGCGACCGCATCCGGCGCCCCGTCTCGAACATGTTCATGTTGGCCTCGTAGCTGCGGGCCGCTTCTCGCATATCCGCCATTTCCAGAAGCGCGTTGACGTTCGGGACCTTCACCAGCCCGTTCTCGTCGGCGCCGGGATGGGCGGGATCGTGCACCTTGGTGAACTGGCCCTCGTCGCGGCCGACGCGGTCGATCTCGACCAGCGTGGCGCCGATCGTGTCGTCCATCCGCTCGGCGAAGGACACGGTCTTGCGGCGATAGGGATCGGCTCCGGGCGTGGTGGCGCGGGTGTCGGCATTGGCGACGTTCTCGGCCACGACCTTGATCCGGGTGCCCTGCGCACGAAGGCCGGATGCGGCGATGGCGGAGATGGATTTCAACGGGTCCATGACGGCCCTCCCTTATCCCTGGCCGGTCGCGGCGAGGTTCATGAGCTGGTAGCCCTTGCGGTAGAGATCGGCGGCGAGGCGGTAGGCGTCCTCGGTTTCGGTCGCCTGGACGATCTGCTCTTCCAGGACGACGGAGTTGCCGTCGATGCTCTGCTCCCAGCCATCCGCCGTCTCGGTGGTGGTGATGCCGCCGACCTTGTGGCCGCCGTCGATATGGCCAACCCGCGTGACCGTCATGCCACGGGTCGGGGCGCCCTGGCGCATCACGTCCTCGAAGGGCGCTACGTCGCGGGCGCGGTAGCCGGGTGTATCCGCATTGGCGATGTTCTCGGACAGCACATGCTGCCGGCTCGCCATATAGCGCATCCGCTCTCCGGCCAATTTGAAGAAAGCAATACCGCCGATATCCATGCCTCTTTCCTTTGTTTTTGATTGTGGATAGCATGGATAGTTAATGTGATCCATGGAAAATAGATCATGCACACTGTTTTTTCAGACCTGACGCAGGCGGCTGCCGGTGTATCGGGCACCACGCTCAAGGGGCGGGTGTCCGAGGTGATCGGGCTCCGGCTGACGGTGCGCGGGCTCGACCGGGCGCTGGCCATCGGCACGCGCTGCCATGTGGCGGGCATAGCGGGGCCGATCGCCGCCGAGGTCGTGGGCGTCGATGCCCGGGGCGCGCATCTTCTGCCCTTCGGAACGTGGCTGGGCGTCGGTCCGGGCGCCGAAGTCGAGATCGACGCGCCGGGGCAGGGGCTGAGGCCCGGGCCAGGCTGGATCGGCCGGGTGATCGACGCGCTGGGGCGGCCCCGCGACGGGCTCGGGCCGCTCCG